>CALMMH010000430.1 GCA_937868145.1 uncultured Phycisphaerales bacterium | reverse complement strand
CTGGCCTGGGTCTCTTCCGGATTGCTCTGGACGACGAACTCATAGGTGATTTCCGCACCCGGGGCGCCGATGTCATAGATGCCGTCGGCGACGTTGGTGGCGATGAAGGTCGGCAGACCGGCGGCGGCGGTGTTTTCCCAAGCCGCCACAGCGGCGCCTGCGACGCCATCCATCAGGGTCTGGACTTCTTCGGCTGCCAGGGCGCGGCTGAAGAACGAGACATCGTCCAACGAGCCGTTCATTCTACGGGACACCCAGTCGGCGGTGCCATCACCGCCCAGATAGATCGCGCCGCTCCAAGTGCAGGCGTCATGGGCGGCAACGTTTTCGCCCTTGGCTTCGCCGTTGATGTAGAACGTCGCCTTGTCGGGCGCGATCGTCACGGCGCAGAACGTCCACTCGGTGGCCGAATAGTAGGCCTCCGGACGGTAGCTCCAGGTCAAGGACGAGTCGTTCCAGTGATAGGCCAGGCCGCCGGTGGCCAATAGGTTGAAGCCGCTGGCGTTGCCCGAGTCGCGGTGCATGATGATGGAAGCCCAGTCGGGCTGGGTGCCGTAGGGCATGAACCAGCCGGCCATGGTCGCTTCGCTGAGGGTCAGGCCCGTCGCGGGGACTTCGATCACCGTCGGAGAGATCAACGTGATGCTGCTGCCGTAGACGCCGGGCATCCAGGCGGCATCGCCGTTGACGAAAACGCCGTCGTTGCCGTTGGCGGAGGAATCGCCGACTACAGTGCCTTCCCCTTCGTCACAGGCCCACCAGCCAATGAGGGCCGGGTCACCGAGGGGATTCCAGGCGCCAAAGACGGCGCCGCCCTGAATCAGGGCCACCAGTACGCACAACAAGACAAAACGAGTACTTCTTTGCCACATAGCAGTCCTCCTTCGTGAAGAAACATCAAGAACATACCCCGACACACATCGGAGCATATCTCCCTCCGGAAATACGCCGTACTGTGTTTCTTATTAACGTTGCTGCCCTCTAGGGGAATTGTGGGATCGTGTGCTTTCGCGTCAAAAGGCGGATGGGACCGTCGCCTTTTCTCTCCGTATCACCTCCTTCCGATAGGGGGGGGCTCATGCAGGACATGCCAAATGGGACGCCGGACAGATGCCCGGATTTGAGTAAGTCACCACAACGGCTCCACCCTGTATTTCCAAGGGACCAACTGCCACTCACAGAGCCTTTCCGCAGGTCCGGCCCTATTATAAATAAGATACGACATGAAGGGGGAGAAGTCAATACCCAACTTCGCCTAACCCGGGCCATCTCTATGAATTGTCCGGTTTTTCACTAGGCAAATGGGTTTCGGCCCGAACTTGGCGACGCGGAGAGGCCTCCCGAGGGGACTCCAGGCGGGGAATCCTGTGATTCTCCCGCCTGCGACCGAGAAAAGATTGCATTGAGGGCGAGCCTCCCATAAAATCTCGCCTTTGACTGAACACTTGAAAGGAGTTCTGAATGAAATACGATGTGGCCGATTTGGCGTTGGCGTCTGAAGGGAAGCGGCGAATTCTGTGGGCGGACAACGACATGCCCGTTCTGGCGGCGATCCGCGAGCGGTTCGCCAGGCAAAAGCCGCTCAAAGGGATGAACATCTCGGCGTGTCTGCATGTCACGGCCGAGACGGCGAATCTGATGCGGGCCTTCAAGGCTGCGGGCGCCAATGCGGTTCTGTGCGCGTCGAACCCCCTGAGCACCCAGGACGACGTCGCCGCCTCGCTGTCGAAGGACTTCGGGATTCCCACGTTCGCCATTCGCGGCGAGAACCGGGCGACCTATTATCGGCACATCAACGCGGCGATCGACCACAAACCGGTGATTACGTTCGACGATGGGGCCGACCTGGTCCATGAGATGCACACGAAGCGAAAGAACGACGCCTCGCGGATCATCGCCAGCATGGAAGAAACCACCACCGGCGTCATCCGCCTGCGGGCGATGGATCGGGAAGGCAAGCTCAAGTTTCCGGTGATTGCGGTCAACGACGCCAAGAGCAAGCACCTGTTCGACAACCGCTACGGGACCGGGCAATCCACGGTCGACGGCATCATCCGCGCGACCGCCTGCCTGCTGGCCGGCAAGAACGTGGTCGTCGTCGGTTACGGCTGGTGCGGACGGGGCTTTGCGATGCGGGCCCGCGGAATGGGCGCGATCGTGATCGTCACCGAAGTCGACCCGATCAAGGCGATCGAGGCGGCGATGGAAGGCTTCCAGGTGATGCCGATGGCCCAGGCGGCCAAGGTCGGCGACCTGTTCGTAACCCTCACGGGCGACAAGCACGTGATTCGGCCCGAGCACATGCGCGCGATGAAGAATCGGGCGATGATCGCCAACAGCGGGCATTTCAACGTCGAGATCGACATCCCCGGCCTGGAGAAGCTCAGCCGCAAGATCAACAAGGGCGTGCGTCGGAACGTCGATGAGTACGTCATCAACGGCAAAAAGAGCCTCTTCCTGCTGGGCGAAGGCCGGCTGATCAACCTGGCGGCGGCGGAAGGCCATCCCGCCAGCGTGATGGATATGAGCTTTGCCACCCAGGCCCTGCAGGCCGAATGGGTCGTCAAGCACGCGGGCAAGCTCCAAGCCAAAGTGTACGAGGTGCCGCTGGAGATCGAGAATCAGGTGTGCAGCGTCAAGCTCAAGGCGATGGGCATCACGATCGATACGCTGACGCCGGAGCAGGCCGCCTACCTCGCCAGCAGCGGCGAAGGGACATGAGATCTACTATTTACAATTGACGATTTATGATTTGGCTTCGCTCATCGAAGGCTTTGCCGCGTCATGCGATCCGCGGCAGGGTTGTGTGCGCCGATAGAAAATCGTAAATAGTAAATCGTAAATGGAAAAAGAGCCCGAAAAGACGCCGAAGGTCCCCAAGACCTTCCTGACGGTCGGTCCGACGTTGCACTACAGCCACAAGAACGTGCAACGCTATTGGCTGTTGGCGGCCTTCATGTTCTCGCTGGCGTGCCTGTTCTGGTCCCGGGTCGTGACGGGCCAGTTCTGGGCCTTCGATTTCGCCTCGCAGCGGATTCCCGATTTTTATGAGCTCGGGCGCAACACGATCACCGGCGTGAGCATCTTCGAGTATCCCTGGCAGATCATCGTCCTGGGGCTGCTTATGGGCGTCATGGCGGTGGTGCCCGTGCTGACGGCCCAGTTGATGAGCTTCGGGCACAGCTTCATCTTCATCCTGGCGGTCTTCTTCCTGGCGAATCTGCCGGGGTTTGCGGTGTTTCTGATCGCCAGCTGCCTGGCGGTGGCGGCCCGGCCGTTGCGGTTCCGGTCGCGCATCACCGCGATCGCTCTGTGCATGGCGCCGCAACTGGCGTACTGGGGCGCCTTCGGCGGGGCCCGCGGCGTCGAGCCGCTGGAGTGGGGGTTCTCTTTCGCTCCGTGGATCTGGGCCTGGCTGACCGGCATGACGATCGCCGGCCTGGTCATCGGGATCGGACATTACACCCGCTACAAACCCGGGTGGATCTGGGTCTTCACCACCACCACGCTGCTGCTGGCCCTGGGCGTTTTCGTCTGGAAGATCGGCTTCGACGAGTTGGACTATCAGCTCTATGTGGCTCAGAACAACCCCGACGAAGTGCTGGAGTTCCGGGATCACAGCATCCGCGAGGCCCTCGACAAGACGATCACCGATCCGACGGAAAAGGAATACCGCTCGGGCTTTTCCTATCCTCGCGATCCCATTCCGTTGCGGGAGGAGCTCAAGCGAGAGATTCAGATCGAGCTGGTTCTGGACCGCTGGCCGAGCTGGTTGATCCTGTCCGACGAGTTGTTGTATCAGGAGCGGCGGGACCGGCTCAACGAGCAGTACGACCAGTTCATCCGTCCGCCCAAGCCGCGATGGATGCCGGAGGCTTTGCACCGCGAGATCATCACGCGCCGCTCCCGCAGCAATCGCATGCCGATCGCCCTGTACTACAAAGCCCTCCTCAATGAGTACAGCGCCGATCTTCGGCGGATCCAGCAGGATGAGACGCTCCATTTCTACAACGATTACCCGCAGGAGCGGGCCTCTCGCACGTGGTTTCGTCTGTACACCGACTTTGGCCACAGTCCCGAGTCTGCCGAGGCGCGCTGGCGGGGGGCCCGGCAACTGGCCGGACAGAGGGAGTTGAAGAAAGCCAGGGAGTTGCTGGAAGAGGCCGAAAACATCGTCAGCATGCAACTGGCTCTGGACGAGAAGCTGGAAACGACTCCGACCGACAGCCTGTTCAGCGCGTTTCGGTCCCCTCAGAGCACGGTCTTGACCGTGCAGAAGCTGAAGGACCTGTCGCGGCGGATCCACGAGCTGCAGATGTTGATCGGCGATGCGAACCTCGCGGGTCCGGAGGACGCTCTGGAACGGCTGGCTGCATTTGTCATGCTCAATCCTCACAGCCTGGACTACGAACGGCAGCTCGATGCGATGCTGTCCCGCCTGGGCGAGAAGGACCCCTTGCGGGACAATCTGCTCCTGGAGAAGGCCAAGCTGATCGCCGACGACCAGGGCCGGGCGGAGCGGCTGGGCGAGTTGAGCCGGGAATTTCAGAACACCGACGGCGGAATGCAGGCCCTGTACGAGTTGAGCCGGCTGAACCTGCGTCTTTATCAGCGAGATCCGAAGAAAGAGAATCTGTTGCAAGCCACGAACATGCTGACCAGCTTCCTGAGCCTGTACCCCGAGAGTTTCTATTCGCTCCAGGTGAAAAAGAATCTCGACGACCTGCCCAAGATGGAATAGCGCCGCCTGTTTGTGATGTGTCCGTCAGGGCGGATCTTCAATTCGTCCGTTGTTCGCTAGGGTGTGTGCAGAGCACGCCTTACGGCGCCGCTACCAGCGTGGTCCGAGAATCTTTGGGGCCGTGTCTCTGAGAATCCGCTGCTTTGGTTTGACTTTCCCTCCGGCATTGGTAGCATGGAAGGGAACGAACGGCGCTGAGTTGAGGAGAAGCTGTCGTAGAGTGACGGGTAGACAGAGGAATCGGTGATGACCGGAGGCAGTTCGGGAATCGATCCATGTTTCGTGGTGGTGGGCGATCCCTGTAGTGAGTTCGTGCGAACCATGGTCCGGCTGGCGCGGGAATACCAGGTCGAGGCCGTCCTGTGTGACGACGTGTACTCGGCGGTTGCCGCAATGGCCCGGGCTGCGGGTCGGCGTACGTTCGTCGTCGGGCTGATTCGCGAGCTGGCCAAGGAAGACAACCGGTTCTTCCAGATTGCCGAAGCGAATTCGCTGCGATGCTGCTGCCTGATGGAGAAGGGACCGATCTTGGAATCCGGCGGCATGCTGGCGGCGGCGCGGACGGGAGCCGCGATCGTCGGCGATGCGAGGGAGGTGAGGGCGGTTCTCAAAGAGTGGCTGGCCACCGGCGGGCATCGCGCAGTCCGCAAGAGCCTGTATGACCTGGCCGAGGAGGACCTGCGAGCCACGGAAGCCGAGCTGACCGCGTTGTTGGGGCACGGAACGGATGGGTAACGGGACGGGGCCACAACCTGTAGGGACCGGCTCGGGCCGAGTGTTGCTGATCGGCGACGCCGACAAGGTTCTGCTGGATGCGAGGAGCATGGACCGCCGCATTCTCGAAATCCACGTCAACATCCTGGACGGGATCGATACGGCCGCCCGGAACCGCTTCGATTCGGTCGCTGTCGTGATGGATGGCGCGTTGGGCCAGCTCGGTGCGGTTCTGAAGGCCCTGCGAACGTGCACCGACGCCAGGATCATCCTGCTGGCTCAGATGCACGAAGAACCGATCGCCCGGCGGCTCGTGACGCCGAAGCCCGGCGAGCAAAAACTGGCCGATGAGTACCAGGTTTGCCCTGTGTCGCTGGCGAACCTTCGCGCTTCCGGCGGGACCGAGAAGACCGCACCGGCCAAGACGGAGCCCTCCGCCGCCGGAACAAAAACCGTCGTGGCGGATCGTCCTCCCGAGGCTCCTTCGGCCGAGCTGATGCGCCGCATGGAGCATCTCGAACGGCTGGCGACCACGGACGATCTGACCGGCCTGAAGAACCGCCGGTACATCTGGGAGTTCGCCAGGCAGATCCTGGACCGCGCCCGGCGGGCCAACGGTCGGGTCACGATCCTGATGTTCGACATCGACAATTTCAAGCACTACAACGACGTCTACGGCCACCCGACCGGCGATGAGATTTTGCGTCAGGCCGCGATCCTGATGCGGTGTTGCTGCCGGTCCCACGACGTGGTCGGCCGGATCGGCGGCGACGAATTCGCCGTGGTTTTTTGGGACGATCCTCACCGCGCCGGCGGCGGCGTGCCGCGAGAGAGACGGTCCGCGGCGGCCGAGCATCCTCCCGAGGCCGTCACCGTGGCCAAGCGGTTCCAGCAGGCCCTGGGCAAGGCGGACCTGCACCTGCTCGGCTCCAAAGGCGAGGGTGTCCTGACGATCAGCGGCGGCCTGGCCAGCTTCCCCCGCGACGGCTCGACGGTTCAGCAACTCTTCGATCGGGCCGACCAGGCCCTGCTCGAAGCCAAACGCAGCGGCAAGAACCGGATCTATCTGGTCGGCGAACCCCAGAGCGACATCGCCGACATCACGTAACGACTGCCGTGTGTCGTTGTCAACTCCGTCCTGCAAGGCCGTGAAAACGTCCTATCGGGCGATTTCTTTTCGGAGCCAGTCGATGCTCTTTTCCACGTTCCCCGGGGCGGCCTCGCATTCGATGGACAGAACGCCGTCCCACTTCGTGTCCTTGAGCCACTCGATGCAGCCCGCGATGTTCTCGGCGTTCACTCCCTCGCCGATCGCGACCACGGACGACGCAATGCCCGTCTCTTCGCCGAGCCGCCCTGGCGAGGCCTTCGCTGACATCCTTGATGTGGCAGTGGGAGAGTTTGTCCCGGAATCGCTTGAGGAACTTGACGGGGTCCTGGCCGGCGATGAACGTGTTGCCGGTGTCGAGGTTCAGACGCAGCCAGGGCGAATCGAAGAAGCCGAGGATTTGCTCCAGGGTGTCCGGATTGGTTGTATAGGGCCCGTGCGGCTCGACGTTGATGACGATCTCGTACCGTTCGGCCCACTCCAGAACGACGCGATAGTACTGCTTGATCAGAGCCATGACCTCCTTGTCGGAATAGCCGGCGGGCTTGCGGGCTCCGTCGGTGGTGTCCACGCACGGGCAGCCCAGCGCCTTGGCGAACTGGATCGCTCGCAGCGTGTAGGGAACGCCGCGATACTGGCCTTCGGGAGAAGAAACCGGGTAGGCCGCGTCGATCTGCGAGACCTTCAGCTTGAGCGAGTCGAGATAGGCCTTGAGTTTCAGCGGATCGGAATGCAGCGGAATGTGCGGGTTATAGCCCAGCGCCTGGATGAAGTAATCTCCGTCGATGGTGCCAAATTCAACGTACTTGAGTTTATGGTCGCTGGCGAACTGACAGGGAACCTCGTAGGATACGTCGAAATGCCGCCAGTTGTCCACGTGCATGCCCAGTCTCAACATAGGATACTCCCCTTTCCATGAACCGGATCCGTTGTCATACTCGTCGCATCCCATGCTACCGTGTGCCGGCCGGCGACGCCAGAATCCGCCGGCAAGATTCTCGGGAATGCGAATCGGGGCCACGTGGGTTCTGTACCGCCGGCCGTCCCGGTGGTATGTTGTCTGTACGTGGTTCGGGCGGTATGCGAAGTCGCAGGGCCGACCCACGGGAAAGGAGCATACGCATGAGAATAGGCATGGGAGCCTGGGCGGTTCTTGTGACGTTGTGGTGTTGTCCCTGCGGGATGGGCGGCACAGAGGGACAATCGGCCGAATCACGGCTGTATGTCGGGTGGTCCAGGGTCGATATCACGCCGGACCGGCCCGTCGCCCTGATCGGGCAATTGCACAAGCGAATCTCCGAGCGGGTCCGCGATCCCTTGACGGCCACAGCGCTGGCGATCGAGACGCGGAGCGAGGGGGGCCGGTCCGAACAGGCGATTCTCGTGTCGTGCGACGTGCTGTACATCCGAAAGTCGATTGTGGAGAAGATCCGCGAGGTTCTCAAGACGAAGCTGCCCGACTTCGATGCGGACAAGCTGGTTCTGAACGCGACGCACACGCACACGGCGCCGGGCTTCGCGGAGGAGGACTTCGGAAATCTGTACGACGTCAGCAAGGACGAAGGCGTCATGCCGGCGTCGGAGTATGGCGAGTTCTTCGCCGCGAGGGTCGCACAGGCAGCGGCCCAGGCGTGGGAGCGGCGTGAGCCCGCCGGCGTGAGCTGGGCGCTGGGACATGCCGTGGTGGGCATGAACCGCCGGGCCCGGTATTTCGACGGCAAAGCGATCATGTACGGCGTCACGAGCCGGCCGGACTTTGCCGGTCTGGAAGGGTACGAGGATCACGGCGTGGAGATGCTCTTCTTCTGGGACGAGGCCGGCAAGCTGACCGGCATCATCGTCAATCTCGCCTGTACCTCGCAGGAGACGGAGGGACTCAACGAGGTCTCCGCCGACTTCTGGCACGATGTGCGGACGGAGCTTCATACGAGGTTGGCCGCAGATGTCCACGTGTTGCCCCAGTGTGCGGCGGCGGGGGACTTGTCGCCGCATCTGCTCTATCGCTCCAAGGCCGAGGAAGCCATGGTCAAGAGAAGGGGCCTCTCCAATCGCCAGGAAATCGCCCGCCGGATTGTCGACGCGGTGACGGATATCTTGCCGCTGGCGAGGGATGGCGTGACGACCCGCCCGATCTTTAGGCACGCCACGGTCCGGGTGAGCCTGCCCCCGGCCCCGTCGACCGCTGCGCCGTTTTACACCACGGACACGATTGCTCCGGTTGAGCTGCACGTCCTGCGGCTCGGCGACGTTGCGATCGCGACGAATCCCTTCGAGCTGTACCTCGACTACGGTGTCCGAATCGAGGCCCGCAGTCCCGCGATCCTGACGATGCTGGTCCAGCTCTCCTGCCAGCACTGCGGTTACCTGCCGACGGAAAAGGCCGTCGCCGGCGGGGGGTACAGCGCAGACAAGTACGTCGTCGGTCCCGAGGGCGGCCAGGTCCTCGTGGACGAGACCGTCCGGCAGATCGAAGCTCTCTGGAAGTAGAAGAATCATTGTCCGGCGGCTCGGCCTACGTTGATTATTTCGGGCCGACAGGAGTCTGTTCCCGTATAGGACGCCATCGCGGTGTTCGCAGACGATCAGGCGGAGTAGACCCATGGTGCATGCGATCGAACTTCAGGAGGTCCGCAAGTCGTTCGGGCCGGTGCGGGCGGTGGACGGATTGAGCGTCGCCGTGCCGCGGGGCTCGGTGTACGGCTTCCTCGGACCCAACGGGGCAGGCAAGACCACGACGCTCCGGATGGTCATGGACATTATCCGGCCGGACAGCGGCGAGATCCGGCTGTTCGGCGAGCCTGCCTCCTCCTCCGCTCGCGGCCGGGTGGGGTATATGCCTGAAGAGCGGGGGCTCTATCGAAGGATGACCACCGCCGCGGTCCTTCGCTATTTCGGCTCGCTCAAAGGCATGACGCCGGCGCAACTGGCGCAGCGGGTGCCCGCGTGGCTGGAGCGGATCGACCTGGCCACTCATGCGGGCAAGAAAGTCGAGGAACTCTCCCGCGGCATGCACCAGAAGCTCCAGTTCGCCGCGACCGTGATCAACGATCCGGAGCTGGTGATCCTCGACGAGCCGTTCTCGGGATTGGACCCTGTGAACCAGGACCTGCTGCGGGAGATCATCACGGAGATGCGTCAGCAGGGCCGAACGGTCCTGTTCTCCACGCACGGCATGCACGAGGCCGAGCAGTTGTGCGATTTCCTGGTGCTGATCAATCAGGGCAGGGTGGTCGTCAACGGCACGCTGGACCAGATCCGGTCCGGACACGAGTCCCGCACGGTTTCGATCGAGATCGAAGGCGATCCGAGCTTTCTCCGTACGCTGCCTCAGGTGGCGGCGGTTCAGCCCGACGGCCGGCGTCTGGACGCGACACTGCGGGAAGGCGCCGACCCCCAGGACCTGTTGCGGGTTCTCGTCGAGCGGACACGCGTGCGGGCGTTCGAGATCAAGCAACCTTCGCTGCACGAGATCTTTGTGCGGCTGGTCGGAGGCGGCCATGTGGAAGATCTATAGAGTCGCCCAGCGGGAGTTTGTCGACACGGTCAAGACTCGGACGTTCCTCCTGGGCCTGCTGTTCATTCCTGTCCTTATCATTGGCATCGGCCTGCTCGGCAAGAAGATGTCGGAGAGCGAGGGCGGGCCCCGTCCGGCGGTTCGTGTGGGAGTGACGTCGCCGGCCGGCGAGCTGCTCTCGCGGATCACGAAGGCATTTGTGGAACACAATACAGCCAGCCCGCAGACGCCTCTGGAATTGCGGCTCGTTTCCGATGAAGGGGACCGGACATCGCCGCAGGAGCGAGGCAAGGAGCAACTGCGGCAGGGCGAGCTCGACGCCTATGTCCTGTTCGAGGGCGATCTCGAAGGGGGGCAGGGCACGCTGCAATTCTACACCCACAAGCCCAGGGCCTCGCAGATCGACGCGATGTGGACTGTCGAGCGGTTGTTGCGGGACGCCGTGATCGATCGGCGGTACCAGACCCGCGGCATCGACCGGGCGATCCTGGCGGAGATCCAGAACGTGCCCATCCGCCGGGTGGAACTGGGCCAGGAGCAGGGGCGCGAGCAGGAGCAGAGCGAAGGCCAGAGGGTGGCCCGCATGATGGTGCCGTTCGCGTTCATGTACCTGATCTTCATCGGCATCGTCGGCATGGGCCAGCACATGATCAGCAGCATCATCGAGGAGAAGAATTCGCGGATCATCGAGATGCTGCTGTCGGCGATCAGTCCGTTCCAGCTCATGGCGGGCAAGATCGCCGGCCTGGCCGGCGTGGGCCTGACGGTCATGGCTCTGTGGGGCTTGGCCGCCTACGGCGCCGCCACCTGGCAGGGGATCGAGATCGACGTCGGCCCGGATCTGCTGGTTTATGGCCTGTTCTACTACATCCTCGGTTTCATCCTGTTCAGCGCGATCCTGGCCGGCGTCGGCTCGATCTGCAACACGGTCAAGGAAACCCAGAGCCTGATGATGCCGATCACGCTGATCTTCGTGATTCCGCTGGTGACCTGGCCGCAACTGGCCCGGGACCCGAACGGCGACCTGGCTCGCGTCCTGTCGTACGTGCCGCCGACGACGCCGATGCTGATGGTCCTGCGTCTGGCGAGCAGTCCGGACATCTGGTGGGGCGAGATCGTCCTTTCTTTCCTTGTCCTGACGGCCGGGGTCCTGGTGAGCATCTGGCTGGCGGCCAAGGTCTTTCGCACCGGCATCCTCCTCTACGGCAAACGCCCCGGCCCGCGCGAAGTTCTCCGCTGGCTGCGGGAGAAATGAAAAAGAAACGGTGGGGCAAGCCCCCACCTACATTTCGGTTGGGCGACAGCCGTAGGGTGGGGCTTGCCCCACCGTCATGCTGAGAATATGCTGTGCCACAATGCCGAATTACATCCGTGCCAAATTTGAAGGGGCATACTATTTCTTCACGGTTGTCACATACAACCGCCGGAGACTTTTTGGTTCCGAATGGGCCCGTCGCTGCCTGCGTGATGCGATCATCGAAACCCAATCGCGATACCCATATGAATCGATTGCGTTCTGCCTTATGCCGGAGCATCTGCACTGCATCTGGATGCTTCCCGAGGATGACGCGAATTACTCCATCCGCTGGTCACTGATCAAAGGGCTGTTCACTCGCCAATATCGGCGGCAGGGGGAGCGTCTCGAATCGACGTCCGCCTCTCGCATCCGCAAGGGGGAAGCCTGCATCTGGCAACGACGATTCTGGGAGCACCGGATTCGCGACGAATGCGACCTTGTGAGACACATCAATTACATCCACAGTAATCCTATCAAGCACGGCTTGGTCGAACGGTTGGAGGACTGGCCCTGGTCGACCTACCATCGGTACGTTAGGGAGGGATTCTACGGACGTGTTGTGAATCTGGACGATCCCCTCGGCCACGATTCTGCCGATTTTGGGGAATGATGTGAAGAGAGCGGTGGGGCAAGCCCCACCCTACATCCGACTCGCACAGGACTACGACGCGGTGACAGCCGTAGTGGGGCTTGCCCCACCGTCTTGTTCCGGATATGCTGTGCCCCGTGTTCGATGGCTCTTGACGTTGGAAAGATCGTGAAGGTTGGATGGCGGGGGTCTCCCCGTTTGACTATGAACATTCTCGACATCAATCCGTTGACGTGGGAGGCGCTGCTGTGCTGCTTCCTTTCCGGGGTGATCATTGGGTTGGAGCGGCAGTTGCGGGGCAAGCCCGTCGGGGTGCGGACCAGCGCGTTGATCTGCACCGGGACATACGTCTTCATCGCCATGACGCGGGTTGTGGCCACGGACGCCACCGACCCATCCCGCATCATCGGCCAAGTGGTGACCGGAATCGGCTTTCTCGGGGCCGGCGTGATTTTGACCCGTCAGGGCGTCGTGGTGGGCGTCACGTCCGCCTCGGCCATCTGGGTCCTGGCGGCGATCGGCACGGCAATCGGCCTGGGCTTTCCCTGGCTGGGCGTCAAACTGGCGATCCTGGCCGTGGCCATCCTCGTCGGCGTGGACGCCCTCGAAAGCCGCTTTGAAGCGATGCAGCGAGGCGTCCACAGCAAATTGCAGCCGCCCCGGAGATCCTCGCAAGGCCCCTCGCCACGTCACACGCAAAGCACACAATAGACGCCTCGACGGACGGGTCGCTACAGGCCGCCGGAGAGAAAGCCGATCGTCGAATTGAGGATCTGCCTGCGGAATTGAGTCTGTTGTTCGTTGGTCTGTTGTTCCTGGAGGTCCTTGAAGCTGGCCCGGCAGAAGTGGCACCCCATCGTCGTCAGATGGAAGTCCACGTAGTCGAACCACTCCGGCGAGAGATCTTCCAGGAGAAAGGCGCCGAGCGTGCTGCGCTTCGGGCAGCTCAGACGCTGCGATTCCCAGACCTCGGTCAACATGTCCTCGGAAAAGGAGACAGACAGGTCCTGGATGGCGTCGCTGGCGGCCACGGCCCCCCGGATGGATTTCAGGCAGCGGTGCTTCACGACGCGGACGAGTCCTTCGTCCATCTGGAGCAGCTTGGCGGTTTCCTTGCTGGCCAGTTGGCAGTAGAACACCAGCTCGGCGACCTTCAAATCCCGGAGTTTGCCTGCGTCCTGGAGTTCCTGGATCAACTGCTGCAACGCGTTGACAAGGACCTGGCGTTGCAGGTGGTGCTGTTCCTCGCGGCTGACGCACCGACTCACGCTCGGGTCAGGGGTTGTCGCACCGCTGAACAGGTCGGGAGGCAGATTTTCTTCGCCGCCGTGATAGACGTCCTGGATCAGGCACACGGTCCTTGCCCAGCGCGTTCGCACGCGATTGACGACCGCGTTGCGGAGGATGCCGAACAGGTAGGTCTCGATGCTGGTCTCGATCCGCAACGTATGGATGGCCTTGATGAACGAGGCGAAGGTGTCCTGGACGATGTCCTCGGCGTCGGCGCTCTGCGGGACGCGCGTCTGAGCGAACCGCAGCAGGCGGCCCTGGTATTCGTCGACGAGCCGAGTCCACGCCGCCGTGTCGCCGCGTCGGATGGCCTCCAGAAGGTCCTGATCTGTCTGATTCATGGACATGGGTCCGCAAGCCTCGATCGCCAATCAGTTCACATGCCGCCGCTGGTCCCATTATATCCGAAGCACGGTGGTCTTGCGACTCTGAATAGCGTGCGGGATCGCGTTTGTAGTGACGCCGTCATTGTCCCTCGGCGGCTCTCTCGACCTTGCCGAGGTACTGGTCCAGCCAGTCGAGGATGGCCTTGTGATACTCGTTGCGGCTGGACCAGGCGATGCTGTGCTCGCCGGGGAAGAGGACGTGCTTTTTGTGCTCCGGCGGGGTGCCCAGCAGGTCAAACAGCGGCTTCTGCGCCGTTTCGAGCGGGAAAATCGAATCTTCGCGGTTGTTGATCATGAGGATCGGGATCGTGACTCGAGGGGCGAAGTTGGCCGGGTCGGAGGCGGGGTGCCTTTTGCAGGCGCAAAGGCCGCCAAGCAGCAGGACGCCGGCCTTGAGCCGGGGTTCGGTCGCGATCATCACCGGGCCCATTTGTCCGCCCCAACTGAGTCCGACGTAGGCGAGCTTGGCAACGTCGACGTCGTCGCGGGTCTTGAGATAATCGATCGTCTTTCGCAGGTCTTGCGATCGCTGGACGCACAGATTCCTGCTCTGGACCCCCTCGGGCGGATAGATCCGCGAAAGCCGGCGTTCGTACGTGCCTTTGTACATGGGGACAATCAAGGCCCGGCCGCTGCGGATGATCGCGGTCATCTCATGCGTGTGGGCCTGCTCGGTCCAGGGGCTGTCCCGGGCTTCGTCGCCGGGACACCACAGGACCGCCTGGTAAGGCGGTTGAGTCTCCTCGGGCAAATAGAGACAGGCGATGACCCGTTCGCCCGGGTAGGCCGCGTCGAAGGAGACCCGCTCTCTCCTGCAGTAGCCCAGGTCGTAATCGCTCCGCTCCAGTCGTGCGTTGAGCTCGGTTGGATCGTAGCGATACCAGGTGTCCAGATACGATGCGAAGACCTCGTCGGAGACCGGTTTGAAGTAGGTGAGGTCTCTGCATTTGTGCTCGATCGCGGCCAGCGCCGTCGGTGGGACGAGCTCCTTGCCGCCGACGTAGGTGACGCACCGCAGGCCGTTGCCGGGGTCCCGGTCCCAGGGGGATCGAGCGCCGCCGCCGGCCGAGAAGCTGTAGGCGTGCTCGTCCCAGGCGCCGCCGAGGATGCAGCGGACGTCGCCGGCTCCTTCCAGGGCGTTGCTGCACCACTCTCTGACGTTGCCCGCGGCGTCGCAGAGGCCGAACTTGCCCATGCCCGCATAGGTCCCGACCGGGGCGGGGGCGTCGCCGAAGTTGCTCATGCTGGCGATCGTGCAGGGGTTGTCCTCGGCTCTTGCGGCCAGGGCCCAATGAAAAACCGTCGGCAGGTCCTTGCCTCGGAACTTTGCGTACGCCATGGCCTCGAACCAACTGACTCCGCCGACCGGGTAGTCCTCCTGTCCCCTGGGGCAGACGCCGTCGCGCCAGGAGGCCGGACCGAAGCGGCCTGTCTGGTCCCGGAACTGTTGCACGGCCTGGGTCCAGGGAAGGACCGTGCCGTTTCGCGAAAATTCCTCCTGCCAGAAGTTGGGGTCCTCATATCCGCCGGCGTCGACGAATTCCTTGAACTGGCGGTTGGTCACCTCCTGCTTGTCGATGAAGTAGGCCGGGGCCAGCAGGATCAAACGCTCGCCGTGGTACATGCCCATCTGGTCGAGGTTCGACGGCGGGATCCACACCATGTCGGCAGGGCTCTCGCTCACTTCCTGCAGGGTGAAACTCATCTGTTTGAGCGGGGGTCCCAGCGGACCGACGGTCAAAGGCGGATCGTTCGTTTGCACGGTCTCGAGCGTTACGAAGCCGCCTCTCGTCGCTCTCCACCGATAGGTCCCGAACGGGATTCGGACGTTTCGCAACGGGGTGCGGCCGAGATACTTCCAGCCGCTGGCGCCGCGGAAGTACTCGCGGAGGTAGATCCGCGATCCTGACGGAGTTGTGGTCACGCTGTGCTCGCGGCACACTCGCGGCCATCGGTCGATCAGCAGGGGATCGTTGGGGATGTACCGCTCCGCCCGCTCGGCCAGACGCAGGGCTGCGAAGTAGTCCTTCCGCTCCAGGAGGTTGTCGATCTCGGCCATCGCGTATTGTTGGGCCCAGCGAGTCGAGTAGTGTTTCCAACCGAGGAGGCCAGCCGTAGCGCTGGCGGCGATCAGCAGGCACGCGAGCGCCGTGACCGCGGTGTGCCGCCGGACGAGTTTGGTCAGCCGATACACCGGTCCGGGACGTCGGGCGCGGATCACTCGGCCGCCGGCGTAACGGCGGAGGTCTTCCGCCATCTCGGCGGCGCTCTGATACCGCCTGGCCGGATCTTTCTCGATGGCCTTGCCGCAGATGGTGTCCAGATCGAGGGGAATGCGACGATTGATTTGCCTGGGCCGGCGCACGGTGTCGTCGAGGATCTGGTGAATGACCTGATGCTCGGTGTCCCCGTCGACCAGGGGCTCCAGGGTGAGCAATTCATAGAGCGTGGCGCCGAGCGAATAGATGTCGCAGCGGTGATCGGGTTTGGCGTCGCCGCCGACGATCTGCTCGGGGCTCATATATCGCGGCGTGCCGACGAAGGAGCCGGTCAGTGTGGTCGCGTGTTCCTCACAGACCCGGGCGATTCCGAAATCCAGCAAGACCAGTCGGCCGTCGCGGGCGAGCATGAGATTCGAAGGCTTGACGTCGCGATGGATGATGCCGTGCCCGTGTGCGTAGTGCAGCGCCTCCGCCGCTCCGCCAATCAGGCGAGCTACAGCGTTGAAGTACTGTCCCTCGGATTTGCAGTCCGCCAGGAGGCAGGGGGATACGATCTTTTCCTGCGGCCTTTTGACAGGAACCTCATGGGCCCTCGGCGGCTCCTGGTGCGCGTTCGAGCGACGAGCGACGAACGACGAGCGACGCTTCAGGTCCGCGATGACGCTGTCGAGGTTGCGGCCGTCGATCATCTCCATGGCGAAGTAGCAGACGTTCCGCTCGGCCCCCTCGGCGAAGACCGTGATGATGCCGGGATGGCAGAGTTTCGCCGCGGCCCGCGCCTCCCGACGGAACCGCTCCACGGCCGAGGAGCCCGTGCTCAAATTGAACGGGAGCACCTTGATCGCGACCCGGCGGTTCAGGGAAAGCTGCACGGCCTGGTAGACGACGCCCATGCCGCCGGAGCCGAGCCGTCGCTCCAGGCGGAAGTCGCCGATCTGGAGGTTCGGCTCCAATCCGACGGTCAGGGGCGAAGCGAGGGTCTCGTCGGATTGCGGTGTTGCCGGCGCCGCGGGTTCGGCCTGGGGCTCCAAGCCCGCGCGCAATCTCGCCGCCGAGGCTGCACATCGATCGCACACCCGCAGGTGACGCTTCCAGGCCGCCAGGTTCTCCGCCGAGGCGTCCC
>CALMMH010000429.1 GCA_937868145.1 uncultured Phycisphaerales bacterium | reverse complement strand
GCCGCGGTCGAGTTCCAGGATCCAGCCGGCGACGTTGTCGAGGAAGTAGCGGTCGTGCGTGACCGCGATCACGGTGCCGGCGTACTGCTGAAGATGCCGCTCCAGCCATCCGATCGTCTCGGCGTCCAGGTGGTTGGTCGGCTCGTCGAGCAGCAGGATGTCGGGTTTCTGGAGCAGAAGCCGACACAGGGCCACCCGGCGTTTCTCGCCGCCGGAGAGGACCTTCACCATCGCATCGCCCGGCGGGCAACGCAATGCGTCCATCGCCATTTCCAGCCGCGAATCGATATCCCAGGCGTCCAAGTGGTCGATTTTCTCCTGCAACTGGCCTTGTTTCTCCAGGAGCGCGTTCATCTCGTCATCCGACATCGGTTCGGAGAACTTCTCGCTGATCTGCTCATATTCTTTGACGAGGTCCACCACCGCCTTCAACCCCTCTTCGACCACGGCCCTGACCGTTTTGCTTGGATCGAGCTGTGGCTCCTGTTCGAGGAATCCCAGGGTGTATCCCGGCGCGAGAATCGCCTCGCCGCTGAATTCCTTGTCCACGCCCGCCATGATGCGAAGCAGCGAGCTTTTGCCGGACCCATTGAGGCCGAGCACGCCGATCTTGGCGCCGTAGAAGTACGAAAGCGAGATATCCTTCAGTACGACCTTGCTGTTGTTGTACGATTTACTGACGCGCATCATCGAATAGATGATTTTTTCTGCACCATTGCCCATTCAAAAACCCTTCTTGATCGAAATAGATCGCTCATATGAGTGGGTCACTATACCGACAAAACAAGCTTCTGGCAAGATGGAATACGCGGGTATGGGCGTCTTCCCCACGCCGGCAGTCCGAGGCGGATGCTGTTTGCCCTGCGGTCGGCCGCACGCTATGATGGCGATCGGCCTGTTCTTCGGCTGGATTTCACGCATTCAACCGTGTGCTGACGGTAAGGAGTTGATCTATGAACGGTCCGATGAATCGACGTGATTGTCTGAAAGTGCTCGGTCTTTCCGGATTGGCGACGGGGTTGGGCTCATCGCGATCGCAGGCCCAGAACGTGGGCGAATCCTCCGGATTTCAGAGTTCCGTGCTCGCAAGCCACAAGGTGCAGTCCGGCTGGGCCAATGCGACGCTCGTGAACGGCAAGGTCATCCAGCCACAGCGAGAATTGACGATCCTGGACTCCACCGACGTGCTCGTGGTCGGAGGCGGACCGGCCGGCGTGGTGGCGGCGATCGCGGCCCAACGCGCCGGGGCCAATGTGACGCTGGTCGAACGGTACGGCCACCTCGGCGGCTTGTGGACCGGAGGGCTGGTTCTGCTGGTGCTTGGCCATATCGTCCAAGGCGGAAAGCAGGTTTGCCAGGGAATCGGCGAGGAGATCATGGGCCGCTTGGACAAGCTCGACGGCGCGATCATCGACCGGCGTTCCGGCGTCAATCCGACCGTCGACGCCGAAGCGGTCAAGTATGTGATGGTCGAGATGATCGAGGAAGCGGGCGTCAAAACTTTCCTGCACTGTTGGGGAGTCGACGCCATCGTCAACGACAACGCCGTGCAGGGAGTGGTGTTCGAGAGTAAATCGGGACGCCAGGCGATCCTGGCCAAGATCGTCATCGACGCCACCGGCGACGGCGATGTCTTTGCATCGGCCGGCGCCGAGTTCGAGCATCGCTCGCACAATGTCGGGCTCGTTTACCGCATTGGGAACCTCGACAGGATCGACAAGGACAAAGCAGGGGATTCGCCTGCTCCCAAGCGAATTGGCGCACATACTCCCGTGCCGGGCGTCAACTGGGTGAACCTTCGCGGCCCGGAGGTTGACGGCCTGGACGTTGCGACGCTCACGCGGATGGAGATGAGCCACCGCAAGTACATCTGGTCGCACATTCAAAAGACCCGCCAGACACCGGGCTATGAGCAAGTGTACCTGATGGAGACCGCGCCGCAGCTCGGCGTGCGCATCACGCGGGTTCTCCAAGGGCTCAGCACTGTGTCGCTTGACGACCTCAAGGCCGGAACGAAGTTCCCCGACGTGGTCGGGGTCGGCGGCTCCGAAAGCGGCAACCATGGCCCATGGCAGATTCCCTATGGGGCATTGGTGCCGACGAAGGTTGAGAATGTCCTGGCCGCCGGACGGTGCATCAGCGCCGAGATTCGCATGGCGGATCTGGTCCGGCTGATTCCGAATTGCTTCGTGACGGGACACGCCGCCGGTGCAGCGGCAGCGGTTGCGGTACAGGATGGACGCCGGCCTCGCGATGTGGACGTCGCCAAGGTTCAGAAGATCCTCACGGAGCAGGGGGCCTACCTGGGTTGACGCGACACGAACGATCCGAGATCTCGGCCGGCGGGCGGCGAAGCCGCGTGCGACAGGTCGTTCGCGCCGCCTGTCTTCTTGCGGCAGTAGGGGCTTTGTGGCCCTTCGCCGCCGGCACGAATTCTCTCCGCTGGGTTCCCTCGCTCAGCCCGTTTGTCGCAGCTTCGGCGGCGATCGCAGCCCGCGCGGTTCCCGTCGCCGCAGGGCTCGAAATCATCGTGGGCGTCGCCGCGATGCTCAGACGCCGGGTCTTCTGCCGATGGGTCTGCCCCACAGGATCATGCCTGGAAGGGGCGAACTGGTTGGGATGCCGGCTGAAACGCAATCCCGGCCGGTGGCCTTCGATGGGGCGGTGGATCGTTCTGTTGACCCTGGGAGGCACCTGCCTGGGGTATCCC
Organism: uncultured Phycisphaerales bacterium; assembly: GCA_937868145.1. GTDB lineage: Bacteria > Planctomycetota > Phycisphaerae > Sedimentisphaerales > Anaerobacaceae > PLanc-01. The sequence goes on along the minus strand of CALMMH010000429.1, from coordinate 2,922 downwards.
TTCTTGCTATGGCTGGATCCGCTGGCTCTTCTTGCCGGGGTCTTCACGACGTTCGGTCTCGCAGCGGTCTTCGCGCTGACGATCCTATGGCCCGGCGCCTGGTGCGGACGCATATGCCCGCTCGGTGCGTTTCAAGACCTGTTGCACGCGGGCTTCGCACCGGTTCGTTCTCTCTTTGTTGCCAAGCGCGATGGGAATGCGGAAGCCGGCCTCTCCCGACGCGTCGTTCTGGGGGCGGCCGTCGGCGCAGGGTCGGCAGGGATTCTGTGTTTCGCTCAGAGGAATGATACCCCGGCGATTCGTCCGCCGAACGCTCGAACGGGACCGCATTTCCTCGGTTTGTGCACGCGATGCGGCAATTGCGCGCGGGTCTGCCCGACCGGCGTGATCGAGCATGACGTGGGAGGGCACGGCCCGGCGAGCCTGCTGACGCCGGTCCTGAGTTTTCGAAACGGTTACTGTCGCGAGGACTGCACGCGGTGCACCGAGGTTTGTCCCAGCGGCGCAATCCGGCTGCTGCGCGTTCAGGACAAGGCCCACGTTCGGATCGGACTGCCACGGGTGGACGAAGAAATCTGCCTGCTGAGCGACGATCGGGAGTGCTCCGAGTGCGCCCGCTGGTGCCCCTATGGCGCGATTCGCTACGTGTTCTCCGAGACGCTGTATTGCCTGACCGTCCAGATCGATCCGCAGAAATGCAACGGCTGCGGCGCCTGCGAAGCCGCCTGCCCGACGAAGCCCCGCAAGGCGATCGTGGTTCTGCCGGCGTGATCGAGACTGCTTGTGGACGGAAAGGGGCGGAGGTAAGATGAGCGGCAGGTTATGATGAATCGCATCTCAGGAAAGGGGCTCAGATGAAGGCATATCGTTTGCATGGGGTCGGCCGGACCGGAATCAGCATCGTGTCAGGCGTTTGTCTCGCACTTATGTTGGGCCTGTTGCCCGGGCGGGCGGCCGGACAGGAGTTCCGCCGGTTGCCGGTGAAGGAATACCGCGACAAGATGAAGGCCGGCTGGATCGGCCAGATCTTCGGGGTCTCCTGGGGCGCGCCCACCGAAGGCAGATATCAGAAGATCATGCCGGCCGACAAGATGCCGCCGTTCAGCGAGGATCTCGTCAACGACGCGTTCGACCAGGACGACCTGTACGTCGAGATGACCTTCCTTCGCACAATGGAGGAGTACGGTTTCGATGTTCCGATCCGGCAGGCGGGCATCGACTTCGCCAACAGCGGCTATTCCCTGTGGGTGGCCAACGCGATGGGACGGCTGAACCTCCGCAACGGCATCGCACCGCCGGACTCCAGCCATCCGAAGTTCCACAACTGCGCCGGCGCGATCGATTACCAGATCGAAGCCGACTACGCGGGCCTCATCGCGCCGGGCATGCCGGACGTCGTCATCGCTTTGGGCGAGAAGTTCGGCCGCCTGATGAACTATGGCGACGGCGTCTACGCCGGCCAGTTCATGGGGGCGATGTACGCCGAGGCGTTTTTCGAGTCCGACGTGATGAAGCTGATTGAGGCGGGGCTCAAGGCGATTCCGAGCGAGTCGCTCTACGCCGGCATGGTTCGCGACATGCTCCAGTGGCGCAGGGAGAACCCGGACAACTGGGAAAAGACCTGGGAACTGGCGGAGAAGAAGTACAACCAGGACAAGAACTACAACATCAGCGCCCTCGATGTGAAACGCGAGGGCGCCTGGGTTCTGATGGGCCTGCTCTATGGGCAGGGCGACCTGGACAAGACGATGATCATCTCGTGCCGGTGCGGGTTCGACAGCGACTGCAATCCTTCTTCCAGCGGCGGCATCTTGTTCACCGCGCGAGGGATCGCGAACCTGCCGGACAAGTACTACAAGAAGCTCGATGAAACGAGGATCTTCAGCCACACGGCGTACAACTTCCCGAGGCTGCTGGACGTTTGCGAGAAGCTGACCCGCCAGGGGCTGGCGAAGGTCGGCGGGCGGGTCGAGAAGGACGCCAACGGCGAGGAGGTCTTCGTGATTCCGGTCAAAGCACCAACGCCGAGCAAATTCGAGGACCTCAAGAACCCCGGTCCGGTCGCCGGCAGCGTCTATACCGATGAGGAGATGGCGAAGATTCGCACCGTGGGGCTCCAGTGGGCCGCGAAGTACCTCGACGGTTGGAAACTTGCCAACTGCAATCGTGACGGCGGCTGGATGCTCTGGGAGTCGCAGGGCCGCAGGAATGTGTTCGTTTTCAACGGCTTGACGAGAGGCGCGCCCGGATACATTCTGACGAAGACCCTGAGCATCCCTGCTGGCCGGCCGGCCGTGCTGGGGTTCTCGGTGGCCTGCGATCCAAAGACGGAAGGGTGGAAGATCGCCGTAAAAGCAGACGGCAGGGATCTCGGCACGACGGTGGTAAGCAAAGAAACGATGCAGAACGGCTGGACACTGGTCAAATCGTCCCTCCCGGCGGCGGAGAAGACGATGGCTGTGGAGATCGCGATGGAGCCCGTGACCCCGCCTGCCGAGAGGGAGGGACCGCCTGCCCTGAGTATGACGGCCCCGCAGTTTGGCGGCCGCTGAGCGAACGCGTGAGAGATCGGGACATCCCGAAAACTGAACAGGACGGGTGGCAGTATCAAGAGCCTGCCACCCGTCCTGTCGTTTCCGGATTCCTGCCTTTACAGCAAGGGCGGAGTTACTTCACATATTCTATTGCGACGACCGACACGTTCTCGTCCGGGGCCTGTGCCGGAACGGCGATGGTCACTGAATCTGTGCCGGCCTCGACCTTCAGAGGCTTCTTCTGCGGGTCGGCGAGCAGGTACGCGCGGGCGATCTTCTTTTCCGACGCCGGGATCCGCAGCATGCCGTTCGAAGGCCAGTCGAACACGTGGGCGTACAGCCGGCCGGGCTTGGCGGTGTAGCGGCCCCATGCGGGTTTGTCGAACGG
>CALMMH010000428.1 GCA_937868145.1 uncultured Phycisphaerales bacterium | reverse complement strand
GGTAGAGCGAGCGGCTGTTAACCGCTAGGTCGTAGGTTCGAGCCCTACTCGGGGAGTTCTGGTCACAAAAGAGGAGGACATTCCTTTTGCATTCACGTCCCATGACGCCGTGCTTGGGCCGATTTCCGCTTGTGTGACGTCTGTCGTCGCCTTCTTCCGGTTCCCAGTGGAATGACGCACCCGAATATTTCGGTTAAGTTTGTAGCACGGGCCTGCCTTCAACGACACGCATTTTTCTAGCTGCTGGCTCATTTTTGTCCATATTTTTGTGGACAAATACACAAGGGGGATGGTATAGATAATGTAGGGGGATTACGAGAAAAATAGAAACTGGGGATTGTTTCGCTTGACATGTGGCTGTGGACCTGGTAAGCTTGGAGAGTTGGGTAGGTTCACAAACTACATAGATGGTCTGCTGACGGCCGGATGAGCGTGAGGATTGATGCTGTTCCGGTATTCGGAGGAGAGTGAGAAGACGAAGAGGGTAGAGACCCTTCATTTCGCACCTCTCATTTCTCACATGGTCGCTTAACGAGGAGTCCGGTAAGAATGGCATTGCGGATTCCATTCTGAGGCGGAGCTCTCAGATAACCGGGTAGGTGGACTTCTGCCGAACGCAAGGATGGTGACGCTGCCCAAAGGCGGCGCACAGGCTTCCCAGGGATGCGGATGGTTTCATTGGGGGTGATGACATGCGGATTTTGGCGAAGACTTGTGCAATTCTTGCGGTCTGCTTGGCGTCTGCCGGGGCAGCTCATGCTTTCGATCCATCACGGCCATTTGTGATTGTTTCGATCCCGGACAAGCCGCTGAACCTGGGCCAAGTGTGTGGGCCCAATCTCAAACAGGTCGGGGCTGAGGTGACGGCTCATGTGGTGGCCAACTACCCATACGTCATTTCGGCTTCGTTCACGGGGCTCCGGCACGAAAGAAGGAATGTTGAGATCTCGCCTGAGCATCTCTCGGCGACGATCAATGGCAAGCAGTTGCCGATCGGAGGCAGCGGCGTTGTGGTTACGTCACGGGGACCGACGCCCCGCAACGGAGTGGATATTCCGCTGGAACTGCAGGTGGGAGTAAAAACAGTGGCCTCATATCCTGCAGGACGGTATGCCGGGAACCTGGTGATCAAAGTCACCGCAGGACACTGATTCGGAGAGGGTGATGACTCCGGGTCCCGCGGCCGGCGCTGTTGGGCCGATAATGGCGGCCGTGTGAGGCGCCCAGGACGATGGATCGATGCGATCCCAGGTATAGTTTCCTTGGCGGGGCAGGGAGAAAGGAGGTAAGGAGACCGACGGGGAATTTTTGCAAGCTGGGACGGCTTGCGGGCTGCTTGGAGAGAGTGGCCTTCTCGCCAGGCGATCGAGACGATGTTGCATCCCTCACGGGAATGAAAGTCGCAGGTCAATCCACATCGTGTCAAACAGGGCCATGTCCTCTCGGATCTCGAGCGGGCGGGTTCGCGAGGACTGTCCAATCGCTGTTTTGCCCGCTGCAATGCGGACAGGCAAAAGGGTTGTCTGGCCGTGGCAACTGGGTGTAGCTCCACGGGGCCTATGGGCCGATTCGGAGCGAGGGTTGATAAGAAAGGATTTGACGATGACAAAAAAGGAATTGTTCACAGTTGCAGTAGTGATCCTGATGGCTGTGGTGGCGCAAGCCGGCGAGATCAAGTATCATGAGTGGCCGACGGCCCCGGTTCCCCAGGAAATCACGACCATCCCTGTGGTGATGGATATCGGCTACTGGATTCGCATCAAGGACCAGGGCGATCTCATCATCAAACTCAAGCAGCAGTCGATTCACACCTATTACGGCTGCACGAATGCCGTGGTTGAGACCAACGCCTGTCTCACTTTCTCCTGTTCGATCGCCAGCGTGGTCAAGGACGGTTCGGCGGTGGTGCCTGGCACGTATTCCTGCAGTGTCGACCCCGCGAACATTGACCCTCCTGGTGGCACTCTGACGATTTGCGCCAGGCTCGCCGAGGCGGATCTGAGCCGGGTTGCCGGCGGCACCAAGAACGTGCACGTTGCGAACGTGACGTTGCGCGTTGCTCCGAGAGCTTGTCCGTGATAAAGTCCGTTTGGTTTTGGCGAGGCCTGGCGGATCGTTGTCTGTAGGCTATTGACTGCCGGCATTGATTTCCTGCTCGCGATGACCAAACGCCGGAAAAAACAAGGGAGAACCGGGCTGCAAGGCTTGGTTCTCCTTTATTTTTGTCTGTCCGAATGGCGGGATGCCTGCCCGGTGGCAGGGGGTGGGGATCCCTACTAACGTGCTCAGATTGCAGTTTTGAGGTTCTGTTCAGGTGTAATGGGGTATTTTAGTAAACAGGGATGCATTATTTTGTGCCTTTGTGTATGTTTGGGTATTGACGCGTCATTTCCAGTCTGTTATGATGGGAAAGATGCATAATCCGGGAAAGATCAGCTTTCCAGTGTTGTGCAGAACGATAGGGTGATCGTTGAATGGTTGTAGGATGGCATGCTCACCGGCATGGATGTATCTGTCGCAGTGGTTTTTTGGGTAGGGCTGAGAACCGGGATCTTCTTTTTAGGCCGGTACTGATACATTCTTCTTGATTGCTCAGGACCTATGGAAAGGTGCGATCCCAAAGAAACAGCCCCCTCGGCAAAGGACAGGGGAGAAAGGAGGTCGGTGATGACATAACGCTCCCGCGGGCTGGGGACGGCTTGCGGGGTGTCCGGAGAATGGCCCACTCTTTACGGACAAAAGGATGTCAAATGCCAAGTGGGAATGAAAATCGCAGGTCAAAGCTATAAAATTCGAAGGGCCGCGGCATCTTGGACCACCGGCGGGCAGGTCTAAAAGGCCGTTACAACAATGTGGTAGTGCCCGCAACAATGTGGCTCAGGCAAAACGTTGCCTGGGCAGCAGTAACTGGGTGTAGCTCCTCTAAGGGCCTCTTGGGCCGAAAACGGAGCGAGGGTAAGTGAAAGGAAGTGAAGATGAAGAAGGCATTGTTTGCAGTTGCCGTGGTGGCCATGCTGGCTGTGGCCGCCCAAGCGGGCGAGATCAAGTATCATGAGTGGCCGACACAGCTGGTTCCCCAGGAAATCACGACCATCCCCGTGACGATGGATGTTGGCTACTGGGTCAAGATCAAAGATCAGGGCGACCTGAAGATTAAGCTCGGCCAGCAGTCGATTCACACCTACTACGGCTGCACCAACATGGTTGTTGAGACCAACACCTGCTTGACGTTCTCCAGCTCGATCTCGAAGGTGACCAAAGACGGCAACGCCGTGGTCCCCGGCGATTATTCGAGCAGCGTCAGCCCGGCCGACATTGATGCTCCTGGTGGCACGGTCAGCGTCTGCGCGAAGCTGGAAAACGCCGACCTGAGCAAGGTCGCCGGCGGCACGAAGAACGTGCATGTGGCGAACGTGACGATTAAGGTCGTTCCGAGAGCCTGCCCGTGATCGAACGGCGCCAGCGCAACACTCAGTCCTGAGCAAGCCTCCGGCACGGACCGAGGAGGAATCGCGGCAAGGACGCTCCCGATGACTGAGTCGTAGAACACCAAGGGGAGGGCTGACGATCAGCTCTCCCCTTCTCTATTTGCATCCCGCCAGCCAGAGTTGCAGAGCCCTCGCCCCGGACGGCGTGAACCGGTCGGGCTCGGACAACCACCTCGCGAGCTCCGCCACAGAGACGAAGCCGCTGCGCCGAACGTCCAATTCCACGGGCGAAGGCACCGGCGTCGCGTCGCTGCGGACCTCATAGACCGGACCGCAGTGAGCCAGACCGGTGAACGAGCCGAGCAGACGCAGATCGCTCCGGCGCAATTCGACGCCGAGTTCCTCCCTCACTTCCCGCACCGCGGCCTGCTCGAACGTCTCGCCGGGATCGACGTGGCCCGAAGTCGAGATCGTCTTGCGGTCCGGCCAAAGCCGTTTCGTCGCGGCTCGGTGCTGGATGTAGATCCTCCCGTCGGAGTTGACCAGGGCGATGTAGACGCAGGCCTGCTCCACGCCCGGCGTCTCTTCGGCCCACCCGTGATCGACCAGTTCGCCCAGTACGACATTCCCGTTCTGCTTGCAAATCCGATATACTCGTTCAGGAGCGTACACGTTGCCCATACAGGCTTGCCCTTTTCATAGCAACTCCCGGGGACCTTGCGTCTTCACGGATCGACGAACAACCCGGGAGCGTTGGGGTCGGTTGCCCCTTCATCGCCCGCGTCGCCTCGGACGGGAAACTTCGCTCCTCTCGGCGTAGGCTGTGCCGCCGTGAGCGCCGACGTTCAGCCGTCCGCCGTTGGGCGTGGGCTCGCGGGAAAAATCGGCGGTCGGATCGCCGGCGTCGACGCACGGACTGGTCGCCTTGTCAAGCACCCAGATGTCATGCTCCGGCCAGTAGCGACCTCGCCGGCTGCGCACGTGGTAGTCGCCGTTCTCGGGGTCCATGAACAACGGATCGTCGCTGAAATTCCCCGCGCGCGGATCCCCCCGCTCGCTGCACGTGTAGGTTGCCCCGCAGCCGAACAGGTTGCATTCGGCATTGCCCCAGAAGATGCTGTTGCTGATGCAGGGATGAGAGTCTCGGTAGGCCGCCACGCCCAGCACGTTGCGAACAACAGTGACGTTGGAGATCGTCGGCGAACTTTGGGTCAACCAGATGCCGACGTCGCTGTTGGCGATCACGAAGTTTCGCAGAACCGTGCCGGCTCCTTCTCCCCTATCAAAGGACACGCCAAATCCGCCCGCCGCCTCGATCACCGCGGCGTCACCCGCGCTCTGCACGGTGATTGCTTTTCCGGAGAAATGCACTTCTTCGCGGTAGACGCCGGGACGCACGAGAACGGTGTCCCCTGTCTCAGCCACATCGACGGCTTTCTGGATGGTCGCCAGAGCGGTGAACGGACGCAGACCATCGTTCCAGTCGCTGCTGGAGCCGGCGTTGAAGTCGACAAGGACCTCGTTTTCCTCGACCGAAGTGCCCCGATCCCGTTCGAAACACACCCAGAACGAAATCGTGAAGTCCTGGACGGGCAACCATACCGGCTCGTTGTCCGGAAGCGCCACGTAGTCGTCTTCGCCGTCAAATCTCAGCCCTCCCCCAATCCGCCCGTCCGTCCACTTCGCGCCGTACACCTCGCCGGCTCGATTCCCGAGCACATCGTCCGCCCACGCTCCGTCTTCCTCGTCGAACGTCCAGAGACAAGCGGTGTGCTCTCCAGCGTGAACGACGCCGAGAACCCACACCACCATGATTGCCGCCAGCCAGATTGTCGCCCTCATACCGGCGTCTCCGCAAAACGACGTTTCGATCGACCGATGCGCATCTCCATTCTCCCACTCACGTCTCCAAGCATCCCCACGATACCGGATCGATGCGTCGAGATCCACCATGCAAGGCCAGGACGTCCCGGCGACAACAACCATCAGACGGGACGGGACGACCTCTTCGACCGAATAGTCCACACAAGCTGGTACACCACGCCCAGCGCCGCCAGGAAGACCAGCGACGACAGCAGGATCATGGACATCAGCAGAGCGGAAGACCGCGTGACGCCATACCCTGCCAGCAGACCCACCAGCGTCACCTCGCGCACGCCGAGATTGGCGACGGTGATCTGAAGCTTGCCCAGGAGAAAGACGATGGCGCA
>CALMMH010000427.1 GCA_937868145.1 uncultured Phycisphaerales bacterium | reverse complement strand
AAAATCGTGCTGTCCGGGGCCGCGTTGACCTCGTCGACTCTCCAGTAGTAGGTCGTGCCGTACGCGAGCGGAGTCTCGGGAGCATAGGCGGCGTCGACCTGGCCTTCGCTGACGAGGACGCCCATCGCGTTGCCCCGGCCGGCCGCGTTCACATCGGCGAACGCAGCGCCCAGGTACACGTCGTGCGCGACGGCAAACTCCCCGGCCGTCCAGGCGAGGGTGCTATCGCACGGCACATCGGTCGCCTCATTCTCCGGCACGGGATCGATGGCTACGGGCGCTCCCCGCATGATCTTCTGAATCTCAGCGTCCGTCAGAGCGGAGTCGAAAATGCGAACTTCATCCATCAGTCCCGTATAGTACCGGCTGTCCAGGGTGTTGGACCCGATGACGAAGTTGGAGTTCGCGGTCAGGCTCGCGGTGTTGCTGTGCGCGACGCTGTTGTCGAACGCGCCGTTGATGTACACGCTCAGCGTCTTGGCCGTGGTGTCTCGCACGGCGGTGATGAACACCCATTCGCCGGTGACGATGTCGCCCTTGGAAACCACGGACGTATCGGGGTTTCCGGCGAAGAAGGACCACTTCGTGCCCAGGACCGCGGCGACGAAGTCGTTGGCGGTGCCGCCGACATCGGACCAGAACACGCCGCTGCCTTGGTAGGCCTGCGTGCCGGCCGCGCCGTTGGTGCTGGTCTTGATCCAGGCCGCCATGGTGAAGCTGTCCTGGATGACGCGGGTCAGTTGGACGTAGGCATCCGATCCGTTGAAGGAGAAGCATTTGTTCTGATAGCCGTCGTCATTGAGGCCGACGCCGCCGTGGATGGTTCCATCGTTGCCGTTGCCCGACTCATCCGCCACCGTGGCGCCGAGCGTGTCGAACGAGTAGTACACGAGCGGATCTGCCGCCATCGTCCGGCCCGCCAGGCCTGCGACGCACAACACAAGACACAGGAACCCTGTTTTTGTTGGCATGAACCTACCTCCTAGAAGAAATTGACAGTAGATACTTTGAATGCGTGTGAGTTCGTGTTCCGAAAGGCACCAGCTTGCAGAGACCCTCCTTTCCTCCAAGTCGTTCAGAGGCGACGGAGTCGCCCCGGCCAAATCCACCTGACCAAGGCAATTATACCAAAGTCCCCGGCGGGCTGAAAAGAGCAAAATCGGTGTTGGCCGCCCCCTAAACGGGCCCAAACCGGGTTCAACGCTCTACTGTCCCGACGGATCCGTGGCTGCGAAGAGAGGGAAATGGGACGCAAAACTGCCGTCCGGTCACCATATGACGCAATTGTGTCACAGAGCCTTGTGGTCCGGCATTTTGGGCTTGTTGCGAGTTCCCGATTTGGCTACACTGAAGATGTCGAGATTGTGGGCAGAGGAAAAGCACTAAATTCTTCGGGGGTATGGTCGTGGACGGCCTGCATGGGCGGTCCCTGTGGCCCTTTTCGGGCAGAAGGAGGATTGGCATGGGTAGACGATTCGCTCTTCTTGTCCTGGCGGTGGGCTTGTGCATCAGCCCGGTCGCGTACGCCGCCAACATCATCTTCGTCACGGAGGCCGGCGACACTGACGGCAACGGCATCCAGGACGATCTCGGGCTCGAGGAGTTTCTCACAGGACTCGGACACCAGGTGGACGTGCGGCGCGGCAACTGGACCGCTCTCGACGCCGCCAAGATCGCGGAACTCAACGCCGCGGACCTGGTCGTTGTCAGCCGCCGCACCGGCAGCGGCAACTACGCCACCGACGCGACGGAGATCGGCCAGTGGAACGCCCTGACGTCGCCGATTTTGCTGTTGACCCCGTATCTCTCGCGAGGGTCCAGTTCGGACTACCGCTGGTACTGGGTCAATTCCTCGACGATCACCAATCTGACGGGCCCTCTGATGCAGGTTCTCGCACCCACGCACCCGATCTTCAACGGGGTGGAGCTCGATGAGAGCAGCCAGGTGGACGTCGTCGATGGCACGACCGGCACCGGGCAGACCTCATTTGCCGGAACGCTCGACGTCGGCAGCGGTACACTGCTGGCTCAGACGGCGGGCGGCGCGAACGCCTGGATCGCCGAATGGCAGGCGGGAACGCCGTATTATCAGAATTCCCCCGGAACTCCCGCGGGCCCGCGGATGTTGTTCAGCCTGGGGACGCAGGAATCCGGCGCTACGCCCCAGGGGGCTTTCAACGCCACGGAAAACGGCAAGCTGATCCTGGCCAACGCGATCAGCTATCTGCTCGGCGAGCTGGACGTGACCCTGGCTGCGACGCCATCCCCCGCCGATGAGGCGACAGACGTGCTCCGCGACCTGATTCTGAGCTGGACGCCGGGGAGGTTCGCCCAGACGCACAACGTGTACCTGGGCGTTTCGCAGGCCGACGTGGAACAGGCGTCGGCGGACAACCCGCTGGGCATGCTCGTCAGCGAAGGCCAGGATGCCGGCAGTTTCGATCCCGGCCGGCTCGAACTGGGGCAGACCTACTACTGGAGGGTGGATGAAGTCAACGCTGCGCCAGACAGCACGGTCTTCAAAGGGAGCATCTGGTCGTTCACCGTCGAGCCCTATTCCTATGCGGTCGCGGGTGTGACGGCCACCGCTTCCAGTTTCACCAAGGACATGGGTCCGGACAAGACGGTCGACGGGTCGGGCCTCGACGAGGCGGATCAGCACTCGACGGGCTCCACGGACATGTGGCTCAGCGCCAAAGGCGCCGAACAGCCGACTTGGATTCAATATGAATTCGGCCGCGTCTACAAGCTCGACAAGATGCGGGTCTGGAACTCCAACCAGGTTCTCGAAAGCATTCTCGGAGTCGGAGCCAAGGACGTCAAAGTCGAGTACTCCGTCGATGGCGAAAATTGGTCCGCCCTGGGCGATTTCGAATTCGTACAGGCGCCGGGCTCAACCAGCTACACCGCCGACACCGCGGTGACTTTCGACGGCGTCACGGCCAAGTTCGTGAAGCTGACGGTCAC
>CALMMH010000426.1 GCA_937868145.1 uncultured Phycisphaerales bacterium | reverse complement strand
CGTCAACCTGCGGCCTTTGCAGTTGGCGCCGCCGAAGCCGCTGCCGCCGATCACGAACGGGAGGTTCGGCTTTCCAATCTCCCGGCGCATATCACGAATGAAGTGCGCCATGTTGTGCTCGTATTCTGCTGCCTCATCGGTGTTGCAGCCGTCGTTCCAGCCCTGGTGCCAGCCGATGCCGGCGATCTCCATCTTCCGTCCGGCCAGCTCGGGAACGTACTTCTCCACGTGATTCGTGATCTCTCGTACATGAGCCAACATCTCCCGGTAGAAGGACCCGATGAGCTTGGGGTCTTTTTCGAGTGCCTGTTGTCGCTTCGCGCCGAGCTTGTAGGGTATCTTGCCGGCGCTTGGCGTGCGAAAGTCGACGGCCAGGTCCTTGCCGCCCCAGGAGGTCTTGATGAGCAAGATTGGCTCGCCCAGCAGCTTCTCCATGTAGATGCCAAACGTGAATTCCGGACCGATTTCGTCAGGAGAGGCCCCGAAGCCTGCGGTCAGTCTGCCTGTCTGCTCAATGACGTCAGACCAGCCATCGCCGGCGCAGCCGACCGACGAGATCCGGACCTTCTCGCACACCCGTGGTGTGCCGTCGGTATTGCGGATTTCTTTGAGGATTGGCGACGTCCGTGGATCATCGGCCATGGAATCCAACGTCGAGACATTCGCATGCCCCTGCATGTTCGACTGTCCGGCCAGGATGAACACCTTTAGCGGCTTGGCCCAAGACGGGACGGCGCCTCCCGACATCAGGCCGACAACCACGGCGATCATCATGCACCGCATACTCTGTCCTTTGCCTCTCATGGCGTCCTTCCCTCAGACGATTTCTTCCCGCGCGGCATCCCAGCGCACCCGGCGCCGCTGCTGATACGAGATCAGCGACATGAGGGAGGTGGCTGCTTCAATGAAGGCCTCGTCCGTCGAGCATTTGGGGGTGCCGCGGCTCTGGATACAGTCCACCCAGTCCTCCATGTGGTTGGGCTGCTTGGGTGTCTTCTTTCCTTCGTAGCCCTTGGGAAGATCCGTCCGGGTGTTGTGCTCCTCGGGGAGTATCTGGAAACGAGTCACGTCGTGGGCAATGTCGTCAAAACGAAGTGTGGCATCGCGCCCGCAGATTTCCACCGGCTGCTTCGGTCGGCTGGTGTTCATGCTGCCTGTAAACGTCACGGTCCGGCCGAGTTTCTCGAACTCGTAGATCGCAGACCATGTATCCGGCACCTCACGATCGTCCTTGAGTTGCGAAATCATGCCTGTGCAATCGCAGGTGTCAGGAACACCGTGGCCGAGCAGATACTGTACGAAGTCCATCTCATGCGACAACAGGTCTCCGGCGTAACCGGTGCCGTAGGCCCAATAGCAGCGCCAATGCCAGAAGTGGCGTTCGTTCCAGGGGATCCTGGGTGCCGGCCCGAGCCACAGGTCCCAATTCACTTCTTTCGCGACCTTCGCCGGGTCCGGCCGGTCCCATTGATCGTAATAGCCGTACCATCGCCAATTGGGGTGCCCGGGCGGGGATGCCTTGAAGCGGCCGGTGCGAACCAGAGTGACGGGGCCCAGAATGTCCTTGGCGAGCAGTTCCTTCGCCTGTAATGCGCAAGCGGCCTGGCGCGCATGGTGGCCGAGTTGGAACACCACCCCGCTCTGTTTCAACGCGTCGCGCATCAACTTGGCCTCGTTCAGGGTTCGCGCAAGTCCTTTCTCGCAGTAGATGTCTTTGCCCGCCTTCACGGCATCGAGCACCATCTGGCAATGCCAGTGATCGGGCGTGGCGATGACCACTGCATCCACATTGCGGTCAGCCAGCAGTTCACGGTAGTCGTCGTAGGCTTTCACTGCCGGGTTGAGGCTCCGCTCAATCCCTTTTTGCCGATGCGGTTCGTAGACATCGCAGACCGCCGTGACCTTGATGTTGGCGACGTTGACGACCGCATTGATGAGGTCGCCGCCGCGGGTTCCCAGCCCGATACACCCCACGCCAATCGTCTTGCCGGGGGATGAAGCGGAGTGAACTGCCGGAGCGAATGTCGAGACGGTCGCCAGCGCCGTGGCGGCTTGGCCCGTAGTGCGGAGAAAGTGTCGACGGCTCAAGTTCGCGGTGTTCTTCATGGGTCCGGACCTCTCTACTGTCTTTTCCAATGGAGCAAGCGGCAACCGTGGTGCTCTCCACGTCAAACCGACATCTCCCATTTGACGTCGCCCGGCTACATCGCCGAGCCGTCTGCCGTCATTATACCGGCATTCCTGAAAACGCGATTGACAAACCCAGGACTCGACGGAGAATCAGGGACATGATGCTGACAGAACGATATCAGACCGAGAGCGTAGTGCCAGTGAGGCAGATGGTGTTGCTTGCGATCGTGATCCCTGTTACCCTCGCATGGACGTGTGCCGGCCAAGAGAAGGCGAGCAACCCGGATCTGGCCAAGCCGGGGGTGGTCACGGAGCATCCCCAAGGTCTGCACGGATACATCAGCTACAGCGCATCCCGCCCACCGACCCGGGCCGAGTATAGCATGGGCATGGGCTTCTATGCCGCGGTCTGGCCGCTGATTGACCGGCCGTTTGCAGACTTCCAGATCGGTCTGCCGAGCGCCTGGATCACACCGGACAACTCCGACAACAAGGATAAGCCCTTGGCACCGGTCGGTACTCTCGCCCGTGATCATTGGCCGGAGCGAGGG
>CALMMH010000425.1 GCA_937868145.1 uncultured Phycisphaerales bacterium | reverse complement strand
CCGCAAGGATGTCGATCTCGATGGGAATGCCCCGGCGGTTTGCACAGATCGCGTCGGCCAGGAACCGGCTGAGGTCCTGCGCCGCAGGGCCGCCGATGCCTCGCTGCGTGAACAGCATGTTGCCGACGACCGTGAACCTGTGCTCGCCCAGCGTTGCCCGGATCTTCACATCTGCCAGAGAGATGCCCGCCAGTTCTCTCACCCAGGTTTCCTGCGTCACCAACGGCACCAGGGCGGCCTTCGGAGGAACGAGGGTATGCCCCAGTTCCCTGGCGAAGCGATACCCGTCGCCGGTCGAACCCGTTTGCGGCCAGGAGAGGCCGCCCGTGGCCAGGATCACCCGTGAGGCGGGGATTCGACGGTCTTCGATGTGGATCAGGAAGCCATTGTCGACGGCAGTGATGGCGGTTGCTTTCGCCTGGTATTGGATGCGTGCCCCGCGTTTGATCGTCTCGGCCACAAGGATATCGCATATTTCAGCGGCCTGATTGCCCGAGGGGAATACGCAGCCGTCCGGCTCGACCGTCTCGGCCAACCCTCGCGACCGGAAGAACTCCCTTACGTCGTCCGGAGAAAACTCGTGCAGGCAGTGTCGAAGAAATCGTTCCGGCTTGACCGCGTCTTTGACGGCGGGGGAACTCCCGAAGGCATGGGCGATTTCCTCGGGACTGCCGACGTGCGTGAAGTTGCAACGTCCTCCGCCCGTGATCAGGAGCTTGCGTCCGGCCGTCGGGTTGCTCTCCAGGATCGTCGCCGGCGCATGGCTCACCGCCGCGTGGATTGCGGCCATCAGTCCCGCCGGACCCGCTCCGATGATGCAGAGGTCCGCCATCCTCACTCCGTCGTGATGCCCTGAATTCGGGGGTCGTCTTCCTTGAGGGTCATCGTGACCCACTCCTCCGTGTCGGCGCCCAAGTATTGGACACAGCCGACCAGCAAGTAATTCACCGCTTCGCGGAGCTCCGGACTTTCGGTTCCGACGAGGGCCTCTCCCAGCCAGACGGTTTGACGGTCCGGCGGTCGGACGGCCTCGCCGCTCTCGGTCTTCCGGTCTGTGTCCTTCGTCGCGTAGAGTCTCATCCGAAGCCAGTGTGTGTAGATCGTGTCGATATAGGGTTCGTACGTCGAATAGCCAAGCCCCCAGCCGAATCCGCCTCCGTAATATCCGCCATGGTATCCGCCGTAGGGTCTGCTGATCGGAGCGTAGTCCAGGACCCGTTCCGAATCGATGCCCATTTCGAAGGTGAGCGTGTACGCAGCGGCTTCCGGCGTCTCGACGGGCGTGTAGCCGTCGCCGGAGAGCAGGTCCCGAATCTTCAAGGCGACTTGCCTGCGGAGGATGGGATTTTGCGAGTTCGGGTCTACCGCCACATAGATCGGCGCCGCCGGATTCAGCGGCCCGTCGAGTTCCGAATAGGTGTTCACATGCACTTTGTACGAAAGCGTGCAGCCTGCCAGAGCCGCGGCGGTCGCGACGAGCATCCATGCCAACTTTGTCATATCATTTCCTTTCCTGTCCGGGGTGTTTGCCCGAACGTCCCCATTGTCCGCTCGATAGGACGGGAAATCAACCCGTTCTTCATCAGGAAAACGCCGGGAAGCGCCGCCCTCTTCCTCTAGGGCTCGTTATGTGGAACGACAGAACCTCAGTCTCCACGAGGGCTCGGATTTTTTTTCGCCATTTGCCAAAGTGTAACGGAGCCCTAACGAGTCTCTAGCAATCCTCCCGTATCCTGTTTGTAGAAATCAGGATGGTGTGTCTGAATGAATGGAGAACATGCTGGGGTGGTATATGAATCAGATACGTGAATGCCCACCGACGTGTTGTGGAACAGAATTCTGCGAGAAGCCTCAAGCGGAAGTGCAGTTCAACGTGGTCGAGGTTCTGCGGATCGCTGAGGAACTCGAACACAAGGCCGCGAAGTTCTATATCCATGCGGCGGAGCGATTTGCCGACGCGGATCGACGGACCCTCTGCTATAATTTGGCCGCTTGGAGGGCTCGTCACCGGCAGACCTGGGCTCGCATTCGGCAGGAGTACTCCGAGCGAACCGGGGAGTTC
>CALMMH010000424.1 GCA_937868145.1 uncultured Phycisphaerales bacterium | reverse complement strand
CAAATCCAATGCCCCCATTCTCATCAGCGGCGAAACCGGCACGGGCAAGGAACTCGTCGCCAACGTGATTCACTACAACAGCCCGCGATCCAAAGGCCCGCTGGTCAAGGTCAACTGCGGGGCCCTGCCCGAGACTCTGCTGGAGTCGGAGTTGTTCGGGCACGTCAAAGGAGCATTCACCGGGGCGATCCAGAACCGCAAGGGTCGCTTCGAGCTGGCCGACAAGGGAACGCTGTTCCTCGACGAGGTCTCCGAGATGAGCCCGCGGGTGCAGGTCAAGGTCCTTCGCGTTCTGCAGGAGGGCGAGTTCGAGCCGGTCGGCGGCGTGCGGACTCTGCGTGTCGACGTCCGCATCGTCGCCGCGACGAACACGGATCTGAAGCAAGCGGTCCGCAACGGCGCCTTCCGTCAGGATCTGTATTACAGGCTGCACGTGGTGCCGATCCATCTGCCGCCGCTGCGGGAGCGTCGAGAGGATATCCCGCTGCTGGTCGATCACTTTCTCGAGAAGTACAACCGTGAGAACGGCAAGAGTGTAACGAAGATCACGCGGGAGGTCCTCGACCGACTGCTGGAGTACTTCTGGCCAGGCAACGTCCGTGAACTGGAGAACTGCATCGAGCATGCTGTCGTGATGAGCCCCGGCAACACCCTGACAGCAAGCATCCTGCCGGCGGAAATCCTGGCAAGCGTCTCAGCCAAAAGCTCGCCAAGAACCTCGTCCGGCCGGGACGATTTGGAGGCGGAAATCCAGGCTCTGATCGAGCGATTCTATAAGACTGCCGAGGAATCCGCCGGCGCCAGGGAGCAATTGCACGGCCTGATCGAGCGAACGATCATCGCGCGGGCCATCACCGAGGGCATGAGCCAGCGGACTCTGGCCGCCAAGCTGTGTTTGAGCCGTACCACACTCCGCAAAAGGATGGAAGAGTACGGGCTTGAATAGCGACATGGATATCCTGCCGCAATCCGGCTGAAAGACGGAATAAGCGTTGCCGTCCCACGCGGCGGACATGTCCATTGTGGCCTATAAAACGGACCATGGTACAACTATTAGGCCATCTTCCCAGGTCCGCCGGGGTATTTTGACCATCGCCCCCATCGCATAAGTATCGATAAATACTGACGATACACCCATTCCCACTTAAGCCGGCTTCCTGGCATGCCCATTGCATGTCTTATACGGTTTCGGGTCGCGGGGTTGTCCCGCGGAGATCGAGACATCGTAGTGTTGTGCAATCGAGGTGCTCTGGCGCCATGAGCCGCAGCAAGGGTGTGGATGAGATCTGAACCGATGAGTCGGGGTGTGAAGCTCATGAAGCTCCACGGCGACGGATCGCAGACGAGCGCCCAGGCGCCTTCGCCTCAGGTCGAATTGAAGCATTTCCAGAACGTGGTTGGCAACGTCACCCAGGATGCGATGAGCGTTTGGGACGAGATCTGGGGAGAGCTTCAGCAAGGGATGCATACCGGCGTTGCGGTCGTGCCGGGAATCGAGGCCGAATCCGCGATCCCTGGCGAGGAATCGTCCGCCGGGAAACCCTTCAAACCCTCATGCGGATGGCCGGAGTTCATGGAAAAAATGTGGCTTCTGAGGCATTACCTGGACTTCATGGCCCGCTTCAGTCGCCAGTGAGAAAGTTGGGACACGGAACGTGATGGCAAACATGGAAGGCATTGGGTTGTGGGCAAGGCTTGCCTTGGATTCGCAGACGCGGGAAACCGCGTTTGAGGATCCCTCTGCTGATTAGCGGCAGCCGAGCAAAACAAGCCTTGCCCCGCCTGTTCTTCTCATTGTTCCAACAATCTGCGTGTGGGTCAAGCACATTTGCATGGGAATGAACCGATGATTCACCTTTTCTACTGTTCCAACAGTGTGACCGAGAGCGAAGCCCGGCAGCTTGTGGCTCGGTTCGGGTCGGACGAGCTGAAAATACTGGGCCTGCCCTGTTCCGGCAAGATCACCATTCCCTATCTGGTCAAGGCCTTCGAGAACGGCGCAGACGGCCTTGTGCTGTGTTGCTGCGTGCAGGCCGCATGCCGCAACCTGGAAGGCAATCTCCGGGCGTCCAAACGAGCCCAGGCCGTGGATTCGCTCATGGAGGAGATCGGGCTCGGCAAGAACCGTGTCCTGACGATCGCCAAAGGCGAAGGGGACATCGAACAAGTCATCGAGAGCATTGTGCGTTTTCAGACGGGACTTGGGGCCGCACCGGCACACAGCCGAGCCACCGTTGTTCACAAAGAATCAACCTCCGGTGCACGTACCCGCAGGGAGACCGCTGCATGAAGACACTCAACGGCACGCTTGCCAGCAAAATCAAAGGGGGCGACTTCATTGTCATGGCCGAATACCTGCCGCCGGCTGCGGCGGACAGTTCGGCGATCAAGACCGCCATGGAGGCGATGGGCAACAGTCTGGCGGCGGTGAACGTAGCCGACAACCACGATGGAATTGGAATGTCGAGCCTTGCGGCCTCGGCCGTTCTTCTGGGCATGGGGGTCGAGCCGGTCTATCAGGTCGTCACCCGCGACAGAAACCGAATCGCCCTCCAGTCCGACTTGTTGGGCGCCTCCGCCCTCGGTATCCGAAATGTCCTATGCACCTCGGGCAACCATCAGACCCTGACGAAGTGTTCGGACTCGGCCAACGTGTACGACATCGACGCCATCCAGCTTGTCTGGACCGTCAAGCAGATGCGCGACAAAGGAACGCTCATCGACGGGAGCCCCATCGCCGGCAAGTTCTCGATGCTCGTCGGAGCGGTCGCCAATCCCTATCTCAAGCCGATGGAGCTGAGCATGATCCAACTCGCCAAGAAGATCGAGGCGGGAGCGGATTTCGTCCAGACGCATCCGGTCTTCGACGTGGACGGGTTCTCCGCCTGGCTGGCTGCGGCACGCAAGGACGGCTTGGTGGATAAGACCGCCGTCATTGCCGGCGTTCTGCCCTTGACCAGCGCCGAGGAGGCGGAAAGGCTCCGCACTTCCCACACGGACCTGTGTATCCCGGACGCTTGGGTCGAGAGACTCAAAGCCGCCGGCAAGCCCGACGCCCAGGAGAAAGAGGGTCTGAAACTTTGTGCCGAAACCATCGGCAAGCTCAAGATCATGAAGGGAGTCCGCGGCCTTCACATCGTCTCGGGCGGTAAAGAGGGGATCGTGCAAAAGCTGCGTGCAGCCGCCGGTCTCTAGATTTCAGAGTGTGAAGTGTGAAGTGGGAAGTGTGAAGTTTGAAGTAAGAGCTGGTGCTGCGGTGTGCGAAGCGTCTGACTTCAAACTTCAAACTTCAAACATCAAACTTTTGCGGATTGGACTATGCCAGAAAGATATCACATAGAAACGAAAGTCACACCTCCACGCCGGCCTCGCGTCGGCAAGTTCGGCGTAATCGACTGGCGCGAGGATTGTGCCCGCTGTCACAACTGCGTGAAGAAGGCGTGCGTCTACGACCGCTACCGCGAGGAGGCCCAATATCTCCGTACGCTGGAGGCCGTCGATGCCTTGTTCTTTGAGTGCATGGGGTGTTTCTCCTGCGTTCAGAACTGCACCAAGGGACTGCTGCGGCTGTCGGTCAACCCGATCTGGGAGGGACTGGGCAACGAGTACTGGACGCCCGGCATCATCCAGACGACCTGGGCCCAGGCCGAAACGGCGAAGATCCCCGTCTCCGGGGCCGGATATCGCGGCCCGTTCAGCGGGCCGGGCTTCGACGCGATGTGGACGGACATGTCGGAGATCGTTCGTCCCACCCGCGACGGCATTCACGGCCGCGAGTACATCAGCACCGCGGTGGACATCGGCCGAAAGCCCGCCTACCTGAGTTTTAACGGCAAGTCGTTCCGGATCGACTCCACCTGCCTTTCGATCCAGATGCCGCTGATCCTGGACGTGCAGTCATCGCGGCACACGCTGCCGAAGCTGGGTCCGGCAATCCGCGAGGCCGCCCGTCGTACGGACACCATCGCGATGGTCCGGCCGTCCGAGCTGCCATTCCTCCACGAAGACGCCGGACGCGTGCTGCCCCATGCGGCGTTCTGCCTGAGTCCCGAGGAGCCCGTGGTCCCGCCGGAGATGCTGGCTCAGACCCGACTCGTGGAAACCTACGACGGTCCGGACGTGACAAGCCGCATCAAGCGGCTCAAAGACAAACACCCCGGCATCGTCATCTCCGTGCGAGTGCCTCTCGACGCGAACGGCATTGAGCGGACGGTCGAACTGGCCTGTATGCCCGAGGTGGAAGTGATCCACGTCGTGGCCGATGCGAACGGCAACCAGATCGGTGTGGAAAAGCCCCTGTTCATGAAGGACATGGTTCGCAAGATCCACACGACGCTGATTGAACGCGGCACGAGGGACGAAATCACCCTGATCGCCGGCGGCGGGATTGCTCTGGCTGAGCACATGGCCAAGGCCATCATCTGCGGGGCGGACCTGATCAGCATCGACCTGCCGCTGATGATCGCTCTGGAGTGCCATCTGTGCGATCACTGCGAGAGCGGTGTGCCTTGTCCGGCCC
>CALMMH010000423.1 GCA_937868145.1 uncultured Phycisphaerales bacterium | reverse complement strand
TCTTTTCGGCATGTCCATCGAGGAGTTGATGGATGAACGCATCGACACGGTGTACAGCGCCTCCAAGCACACCGAGACCCTTGCGGAAGCGCCTGCGTCGGCTACGGTTGTGACCGCCGAGGAAATCCGCAGATATGGTTATCGCACCTTGGCGGAGGTTCTGAGGAGCATTCCTGGATTCTACATCAACTACGACAGAAACTATTCTTATGTGGGCACGAGAGGATTCCGCCGGCCGGGCGATTACGACACCCGGATTCTCCTGCTGATCGACGGCCATAGGGTCAATGAGAACGTGGGCGATTCCCCCCTGTTCGGGCCGCAGTTTCCGCTGGACGTGGATCTGATCGAAAGGGTCGAGATCATCCGGGGGCCCGGCTCCTCGCTCTACGGCAGCAGTGCGGTGCTCGCGGTGATCAACGTGGTGACCAAACAGGGAGAGAGCATTCAGGGTCTGGAACTGGCCGGCAAGACGGGCAGCTTCGACTCGCAGACGGGCCGCGTCACCTATGGCAATCGCTTCCAAAACGATCTGGATCTGATGCTGTCGGCGAGCACGTACAACAGCGATGGGCCGGAACTGTATTTCCAGGAGTACGACTCGCCCGGGACGAACAACGGCTGGGTGAACAACGACGACGATCGATTCGACAATCTGGTCGCCCGAGCCTCGTGGGGTGATTTCTCGCTTCTGCTGGCGCACACCGGGTGTGAAAAGGGCATTCCGACGGGCGCGTGGGACACCGTGTTCGGCGATCGTCGCACGCGGGTCTGGGACGACACGACGCTGGCGGGTCTGACCTTCGCCCGCGCGTTGTCCGAACGATACGCCGTCAGGGCGCGCGTCGCCTATAGCCACTACAATTACGATGGACAGTACGTGTACGACTATGCCGAGGAAGAGGACGAGCCCTACATCGTCGTCAACCGCGACTACTGGAAAGGGCGTTGGTTGGAGGGCGAGCTGCAGGTGGTCGGCAGTCCGATTATCGGACACTTGCTGACTGCAGGTACTGAGGCCCGCTACAATGTGCGACAGGATCAGGCCAACTGGGATGAGGACGTGTACCTGGATGATTCCCGCCACAGCAACAATTGGGGCGTCTACCTCCAGGACGAATTCAAGCCGCTGGAACGACTGACCTTCGTCGGCGGCGTGCGGCATGATCAGTACAGCACCTTCGGCGGCGACACAAATCCCCGTTTGGCGTTGATCTACGACTTGCTCGAGGACACGGTCTTGAAGCTTCTCTACGGCACGGCGTTCCGAGCGCCGAACGCCTACGAACTGTACTATCACGACGGGGGCTACACGCAGAAGGCCGCCGGCGACCTGGATCCGGAAACCATCACGACGTACGAGGTGATCCTGGAGAGACAGCTCAACCGCACATTTCGCGCGACCGTGGGCGGTTTCCATTATGTCATGGAGGATCTTATCAGCCAGTACACCGATCCCGCCGATGGACTCCTCGTATTTCAGAACCTCGACGAAGCCGAGGCGACAGGACTCGAGATGGCGTTGTACGGCCGATGGGATTCGGGCCTGCAATCCCGCGTGAGTTATTCCCACGTGCAGGCGGAGGACGCAACTACCGGCGAAACCCTGGTCAATTCGCCCAAGCATCTGGCCAAGCTGAATCTGATGGCGCCCCTCGTGCCCGAGCGGCTTTTTATGGGTCTGGAGGTTCTGTACGACAGCAAGTCCAAGACGCTCGACGGCAATCACACCGACGACGTCGTCCTGACGAACCTGACGCTGACGTACACGAACGCGTCCAAGCGAATGGAGATCGCCGCCAGCGTGTACAACCTCTTCGACGTGGAGTACGGCTATCCTGGCTTCGGAGAACACGTGCAGGATGAGATCGAACAGGATGGGCGAACGTTCCGGATTGGGCTGACCTATCGCTTCTGATTGCGTCCGACGCTCCAGTCGGACCGGAAGTCGGACGATATGGACTGGAGTCAGAGATGGCTTGGGGGCAATGTATGATGGCCTTCCTTTGAACGCGTATATGGGGTGGACGTGACTGCAGGGAAGATTCCATGGATTGTTATTCTGGTCCTTGTGCTCGGTGCGTCGATGCGAGCCGGCGCAGACGGTCCGTCGTCGGCCGACCCGAACAAGACCGTGGAGGACGAGGACTTCTTCGAGATGTCGCTCGAGGAACTGATGGACGTGCGCATCGACACCGTGTATGGCGCCTCCAAGCGCGTCCAGCGGCTTGACGAAGCGCCCGCGTCGGCCACCGTGGTGACCGCTGAGGAAATCCGTCGATACGGCTATCGCACGCTGGCGGAGATCCTCCAGAGCGCCCCCGGCTTCTACCTGAACTACGACCGGGTGCTCCAGTACCTGGGAACGCGGGGTTTCCAGAGGCCGGGCGGTTTCGACACGCGCATTCTCCTGCTGATCGATGGGCACAAGATGAACGAGAACGTCGCGGGCGCCCCGCCGAGCGGCGTGGAGTTTCCGCTTGACGTGGAGCTGATCGACCGAGTCGAGATCATTCGCGGCCCGGGCTCCTCGCTCTACGGCAGCAACGCGGTGCTGGCCATCGTCAACGTGATCACCAAACGCGGGAGCGACATCCGGGGCCTCGAAGTGAGCGGCCAGACGGGCAGTTTCGACATGCAGAAGGGCCGGGTCACTTACGGCAACCTTCTCGGCAAGGACGTGGACCTGTTGCTGTCCACAAGCTCGCAATCCAGCGACGGCTCGAAGCTGTACTTCCCGGAGTTCGACATGCCGCAAACGAACAACGGCTGGGTGGACAACGACGACGGCCAGGACGACCGCGTCGCGACCACCCTGTCCTGGGGCGACCTGTCCTTCATGCTGGTGCATAGCACGCATGAGAAGGGTATCCCCATGATGACTTATGCCACGGCGTTCGGCGATCCTCGAACCCGGATGCTCACCGAGGGGACGATGGCCGGCCTGACCTGGACCCACGAACTGTCCGACCGATGCACGGCGAAAGCCCGCGTGTCCTATGGCCACCTGAGCTTCGACGGTCGGTATGCGTTCGACGACGACGGGGGCGGAGGAGACCCCGCCGTCATCAACGGGGATTCGTGGGAAGGAAGCTGGTACGAGGGCGAAGTCGGCCTGACGGCAACTCCGCTGGAGCGACACACGCTGACCGTCGGCACGGAATTCCGCTACGACGCCCAACAGGACCAGACGCAGTGGCTGGGCGACACGGTGTACCTGGACTACGCCAAGCACAGCGACAACTGGGGCGTCTACCTTCAGGACGAAGTGAAACTGCTGGAGCGGCTCATTTTCGTCGGCAGCGTCCGGCACGATGAATACGAGACCTGCGGCGGGGCCACGAGTCCGCGTCTGGGTCTGATCTACGACTTGTGCGATCGGACGACGCTGAAGCTGCTCTACGGCCAGGCGTTCCGCGTGCCGTCCGCCTACGAACTGTACTACGAGAACCCGGGACGCAACCAGAAGGCAGCCAACGATCTGAAACCCGGGACGATTCGGACCTATGAGGCGGTCGTCGAGCAACAGTTCGGCCGTCGTTTCCTGGCCACTGCCTGCGGGTTCCACTATGTCATGGAGGATCTGGTCACTCCGGTTCCCGATCCGGCCGACGGGCTGTTTGTGTTCCGGAATCAAGGGCAGGTGCAGGCCCAGGGCGTCGAGCTGGCGCTGCGGGGCCGGTGGGAGGAGGGGCTGCAATCGCGCATCAGCTACTCGTACGTCGAGTCCGAGGACGAGACGACCAACGAGATCCTGGCGAACTCGCCGCAGCATCTGGTGAAACTGAATCTGATCAAGCCACTGGTGCCGGAGCGGCTCTTTGCCGGGCTCGAGGTTCTCTACGAAAGCAAGGCCAGGACTCTGTCCGGCGATTATGCGGACGATTTCACCCTGACGAATCTGACGCTCACGTATGTGGGCGTCTCCCGGCGGCTTGAAGTGGCCGCCAGCGTGTACAACCTGTTTGATGTGGATTATGCGTTCCCGGCGTTCCCCGGCTATCCGGACGATGTGGTCGCGCAGGACGGAAGGACGTTCCGGATCGGGTTGACGTATCGATTCTGACCGCCGTGCGTGTGCAATGGGATGCATGAATCTCGGACGTTGGGTCGGGTGGCGATCCAACGGAATCCTGCGGGATCGATTTCCCGCGTTTGTCACTTTATCGGGACTTGAAAATGGACGATAGAAAATCCGAAAGTTCGTTGGGGCTCTTGGCGGGCACCGGCGGGCTGTCTGAAGGCGGCGCAGTCAGGCGAGGAACGCGGATGCATTTCGCGAATCGCTCGGACCTGATTATAGGGCGAAAGGAAGCGATTCAGAGTTATGGATCGATCCGGCGGTCATGACATGATGAGCAGTCTCCGACGGCGACGTCTGCGGCTGGTGCTCGGGGCGACTCTGATTCTGTCGTCCTGCGCCGCTGCGCGCGCGGACGAGACCCTCGACCGAGAGTACCGGATCAAGGCGGCCTTTGTGTACAACTTCCTCAAATTCGTCGAAGGAGGCCGATTCTC
>CALMMH010000422.1 GCA_937868145.1 uncultured Phycisphaerales bacterium | reverse complement strand
ACTCGGTGTTGAGCATCCGCTGGACCTGGACGTCTGTCATCTTCGACATGATCCCCTCGGCCCAGGCGGAGTACTTGATTTCGACCTCCAGGGCGGTCTTGTTGCCGGTATAGCGGTAGGCGTCGCGGAGACCCGCGTAGGTCTTGTGGAGCGTGTACCAGGGGGACCAAAGGCCGTTGAGGTCGAAACCGCCGGAGCGGATGTTGCCCTGCGAAACCTGCTCGAACAGCTTTTCGCCATCGGCGCCTTGGCCGTCCATCAACGCGCCGAGGTAGCCGTTGCCTCGTTTGTCCTGGACTTCTTTCAGTTCTTTAACGAGATAGTCGGCTCGCTCCTTGAAGCGGACGTCGCCCGTCGCGGCGTACATCAGGCTCACCGCCGAGAGGTAATGTCCCGCAATGTGGCCGGTCAGTTGCCGGCTGTTGACGTCGTCCCATCCGCCGTAACCCGGGGCCTTGGGCTCCAGCCCGGCTCGCAGACGATACCCCGCCATCATCCGGTCCGGCTCCAACTCCAGCAGGTACTTGGCGTCGAGGTCCTGCGCGTGCTTGAGAGGGCCGCCGAGCAGCCGCACGTTGGCTGCATCGAGCGGACGGGCCTGCATGAGCGTCTGCTCGAATCGCTTCACGCCGGGATCCGTTGCCTCGGCCAACGCATAGTGACACAACGCCAGAGTGAGCAGCACAGAGCCTGCAATTCGTTCTCTCACAGTGACCTCCTTATGCATGGGATATTTCGATGAGCGAAAAACCACATGCAGCTTACGTCAGGCGAACAGCCCTGTCTATGGGAAACGCACGGGTTCCGTCGCCACGACGCAAAATGGTGGTTTTCGTGAGTGCTGCTCAGGTGGACGGGATTTAGTCGTCTATCTTGATTCTCGCATAGCTGATTGTCGTCGATGAGCCCTGGCGGATTCCGAGCAGTTCCAGCGTCCGTGAAGGCGGCGAGCCGGCCCGCGTCGTGGCGGTGTAGAAGTCGGCGAACGGTCTGCTCAACGGAACGCGCACCGCGTTGCTGATTGAACCGTCGTTATGGATCTCCATCAGACGGTTCTCCGACACGGAGCGGCCGTTCGCGTCGGCGCCCTGCACGTAGAAGACCACGAACAGACGATTGTCCGGCGTGACCTGGAATCGTCCGCGGCCGGGACGCTCGTTGGACTGGCCTTCCTCCGCCGTCAGCAGGCTCCGACGCGAGACGACTTCGCCCTTGCGAATCACGGCGTGGTTGAGCGAATGAATCTGCCTCTGTCCCGGGAAGAACTTCTCTCGCAGACGCTCATCGAGGGCTCGCTCGTTCCAGAGAACGTGCACGTCGCCATTCGGCGCGACCCAGAGGTCCCCCGGCGTAACCCAGCCGCAGGTTTTCTCCCGACTGGCGATTTCAACCCACGGCTGGAACTTGCCTGTCGTGATGTCGGGCGACCACGCATAGAACAACCGCCGAAAATCGTAGTCCCACTCGTTGCCGGTGAGTTGCCTCTTGAAGGCCCGCCATGCTTCGTTCGGTTCGATGATGTCGCTGACGCCGCAGAAGTGGACCTGGCGGTCTTTGAGGACCACGTTCGGGTAGCACACGCGAATGGGCTCCGGCTTGGCGTATTCCGCTCCCCAGGGCCAGACCAGTTGTCCGCGTGAACTCCATCGTCCCTCGCGGTCGAGGAACGTCCATTCCGCATGCGTATAGCCTATGTTCTGAAACAGGATCATCTCTTGGTTGATCCCGTCCGCGGCGAAACTGCGATAGGAGTGTTCGCTGAACTTCGGCTCGCCCGACCAGAGCGGCATGATCGTCTCGGCGGGCTTGGCGGGATTCTGTACGGCGAATCGGAGGATCTCGGGCCTCGCGGGTCCGGCGTAGGCGTTCGGGTCCGTGTTCAGCGTAGGATTGGCCGAAAGGAAGAGTCGACCGTCCGAAAAACCGACCATCGGGCAAGGCTCCCGCGTCCGACCGGACGTATCGACGCACGTCTTCTGCCAACCCTGCGGACCTCGATGAAACAGCATCCAACGGCAGTTGTTGAGCGGCTTTGCCCCCGGGATCGTTTCGAGCCCACTGGCGAAGAGTTCGTCGCCGATGCGGACCAGGCACGTAGATCCGTGGCACCACATTGGCCCGGCTCCGTTGCTCGCGGGCTCATAGCCGTACACGTCCTCCTCGACTTCGACGATCGGTCGGATGACAGCGCGAGATGCGGCATGGATCGTCGAGACGAATGCCAGC
>CALMMH010000421.1 GCA_937868145.1 uncultured Phycisphaerales bacterium | reverse complement strand
ATGTCCCACTCCTGCGCCACGGCAGCGCCGGTCGTACTCAGCATCAGGACAAGAACAACCAGACGAATGGCCTTTCCACACATATCTGATCCTCCTTCAAATTCAGCTTGCCGATTTGCGGTCTCGCGGCGTCGCCGCGATCGATTCCGTATGTCTCTGAAGGACGGCTTATGCGCAGGGGCACCTCCTTTCCCAATAGACGGAAAGCGGAATCAGACGAATGAGGGAAAATGGAATGGTTGTGGACTGGGCCGCTCCCCCGTTGGACCCTGTGTACCACCACACACGCTGCATAAGGTCCTCCGAGTCCAATTCGTCGCGCGGCCGCTTCCACCGCTGCGATTGTCTCAAGAACCTGAAACGTCCATCACTTCCTGTATATCACTTGCCCGTGCGGTACGCAACATGATTTTCTACGACAGAGGCCGACAATCGGTCATGAGATCGATGTAAATTCAGCCTGCGCAACACGTTGCATTCTCCTCAGTGTTTGCGGGAAGTTGCCGAGGGAATCAATCGCATTCTTCCTCCTCCTCTTCTTCGAGATTCGTGGCCACCGCCCACAGCGGGTACGGCTGATGCGGTCCTTTCATCGCTCGCCAGAGAATGCGATTGAACAGATCCTCCGGACAGCGGTCGATTTCGTCCAGGGGGAGCCTGGCCGAGGCGATGGCGTCCTTACGCATTGTGGCGTCTGCGATCTCCTTGGGATTGGGGTTCATCTGGTCCAGAGGGACGTTCGTGGGCAAGGCGACGTAGGGACTCAGGTCGGGTGCGTCGGTGAAACAGTCGCTCATCGGTGTGGCCGTGGCGTCAATCTGATTCATGGGCGGCAAACCGAGGATCAGCTCCATCGTGCGGAGGATGCTCGTCGTATTGTACTGGGTACTGACGACGCCCTTGCCCCGGCTGTACGGGCTGACGACATAGGCGGTTGTGCGGTAGCCGCTAACGTGGTCCCAGCCGGCCTGCGGGTCGTCTTCAATGGTGAAGATGCAGGTCTTGGCCCAGAACGGGCTGCGGCTGATCGCTTCCACGATCTGTCCAAAGGCCAGGTCGTTGTCCGCCACCTGGGCCGCCGGCGTCGGGGAGCCCGCCCGCGTCCCGGAGGTGTGGTCGTTCGGCAGGCAGATGATGACCAGATTGGGGAACTTGCCGGTCCGTTCGCACTCGCGAAGTTCCTGGATGAACTGGGCGGCTCGGAACACGTCCGGGATGTCCATGTCCCAGCCGACGGTCTCCATGGCGAGGTGCGGCCGCAGCGATTCGATCGCCGGGCGGCTGCTGATGTTGATCTGATGCGTCTGATCGACGAAATCGCGGTAGTAGTCCAGGAAAGTCGGCCTGCCTGTCTTGCCCGGCGAGGCCCACGAGGTCTCCGTGATGGCGAATTCGCCGTAGACGCGGAGCGATTTGCCGCCGGCGATGGCGTTGTCCCAGATGAAGCCGGAGGGCGCGTAGGCCAATGCGTCCACGTCGCTGTCTTCCATACCGTCGGGATAACTGCGCGGGAACCCCGCGAAGGACTTCTCCATGTAGTCGGTCGCGAACGCGGTGTCCGACCATTGGTGGCCGTCGGCGCTGAGGATGCCGGAACAGTAGGTGTTGTCCAGGAGGACGAACTCGTGGACCATCTTGTGCTGGTTGGGCGTGATCTGCTCGCCGAAGATGCACAGCGAGGGGTCGCCGTTGCCTTCGGCAACGGCGCCGAGGACTTGGTCGTAGGTCCGGTTCTCTTTGATGATATAGACCACGTGCTCGAAGACCGACGGTTCCCCCACCCTTTCCGGAACCGGTCGCGGCGGCTGGCCCTCGCGAGGCCGACGGGCGGCTTCCTTCAGCAAGGGGTATCGGTAGTTCTCCAGCACCTGGCGAGTCAGACTCTTCAGTTCCCTGCTCTTGGGAACAGGCACGAGGGACAGCGTCCCATGATACTGATGGCTGTTGTGCTGCCCTTTGACGGGTTCTTTCAGACTCAAGGTCGAACCGATTCCCTTGATGTTGGCCACGGCCAGCTGGCGACGCCCCGCATCGTAAGCGATCGCTCCAGGGTACCACCCTACCGGGATCAAACCCTCCAACTCCGACTTGGCGGGGCGGAAACGGAACACCGCGATCGCGTTTTGCGTGCCGTTGGCTACGTAGAGGGTGTCGCCGGACGGGCTGAACACAAGGGCGTTTGGACTGGCTCCGAAGAGGTCGGCGGGATTGGATTTGGCCCAGAGGGTCTCCACGATCTGGTCGCTGCGAGTGTCGATCACGCTGAGCGTATCGCTGCCGGCGTTGGTCACCACGACGTAGCGGCCGTTGGGCGAGACGGCGATCCCGGAGGAATGCAGGCCGAGCTGAATCTCGCGAACAGGAGACTTCCCGTCGAGATGGACCACGGAAACCGAGCCCTCGCTGGCGATGTGGCGGACCGGATCGACCCGCACCTTCGTGCCGCGTCCGGCCGGGCCGGTGAGACTGCCCTCGTCCGGCAGACGCCCGCCCCAGTTGGTCACGTACGCCTTGCCGCCGGCCAGGACGACGTCGTAGGGCGCCATGCCCACCTGCCACGTGCGGAGCACGTTTCCCGTTTTGGCGTCGATTTCCGCCAGGCGGTTGGACAGGTTCAAGACTGCATACAATCGGCCCCCGTCGCGGGAAATGGCCAGGCCGGCCGGGATTTCCTCTTTGCGATTCGGCGCATTGGCCGGGGGCAAAGCGAGGGGGAGCAGACCGGTCGCCTGCCCTGCTTCGCTGACGGCGAACACCTTGATGTCCCCATTGACGTTGGACAGGTAGATGCGCGATCCATCCGGGCTGAACACCAAACCGGTGAAGCTGAGCTGGCCGGAAGTGTCGGGCTTGAGGATATGCGAGGACACGTCGTTGGGATTCGCGGCCTCGTGGGAGGGCAAGGCGATTCGCTGACGGATGTCTCCGTTCTGTGGGTCGATCAAAACGAGGTCTTGCGTCTTGCCGGAGGTGGCGAGCAGGCGGCCGTCGGGACTCATCGCCACCGCTTGCGGTCGCATGCCGGGCAGTTCCACTTGGATGCCGGTGGGCGTGAGCACCTGGTGGATCGGCGTGACATATCGCTGGGGACCGGCTTGCCCCACCGGCTCGATGTTGGAGTAGTTCTTCGTCCGACACGCGCCGGCCAAAACCAGCAAAAATGATACGACAATCCACGTCGCAAGCTTTCCCATCCCCTCTCTCGTCGTCGCCATGTTTCGGTCATCCATACTGGGCCTCACTCAATGCTCCCCGGACAGGCTCGCAAACGCCGAGCCATGATGCCTACAGCGGCCGACCCGTCTCGTCGGTCGTGAGCGAGAGTATAGTCGATGCGGCGATGAAGACCCACAAGAAAAGGGAGATGCGAGAATGAAGGAGTAGACAAACGAAACGCAATGCGGAATCGATTCTTCATACAGGCCGGAATCGTCGCAGGGGTGGCGGCCCTTTTGATCGACAAGGGCATCTCGGACGTGCATTCGGAGCCGATGTCTACCGCCATCAGAAAGAAGGGGATGGGCCCACAAGGATTCGAACCTTGGACCAAGGGATTATGAGTCCCCTGCTCTAC
>CALMMH010000420.1 GCA_937868145.1 uncultured Phycisphaerales bacterium | reverse complement strand
GGGGATTGCTCATTGCGGCCGCCGGATTCGTCGTCCTGGGTTTCGCGGCCGTCTCCTCGTCGTCGCTGGTGTTCCTGGGCATCTTCCTGTTCGCCGTCGGCGAGATGATCACCTCGCCGCGAATCCAGGAATACATCACCTGGATCGCGCCCAAAGAGAAGGCCGGCCTGTACATGGGGTCCAACTTCCTGGCCACCGCCATCGGCGGCCTGACCAGCGGCGTGACCTATACGACCCTCTTCGGATACTTCCAGAGGACCGGTCACCCCGGGTACGTCTGGTACGTTCTGGCCGGTCACGTGCTCGTCGGCATCGTGGCGATCTACCTGTTCACCAAGATCGCCGGCGAATTCCACGAGCAACAGGAATAGGACTCACAGGCCCTTCCATCGCCCATGGGACCGCCAGCAATCCACCTTCCGGCAGGCACTGTTTTTCTGTCCCTGCGCGGGTGTACTCGAAAATACGTACATCTTCCTGTATTGACCGAATTGGAAACCGTCGGTACCCTTTTGGCGGTGTGATTTGGTGATCAGGCCGCGTCGCAATACGGAAGATCCATGGAAATCCGAAGGTGGGCAGGCTATGACACAGAGAGTATCCTTTTGGGCCGTTTTGGCGGTTTGTGCAACGGCGAGCCTCGTTGACGCCGACCCCACTGGCATCTACGTGATCGAACAGGTCTACACCGTTTGGGGCAACGCGGGACTCCCGGTCGCAAACACCTACTATGAGTCGGACAGCGGCCCGGTTACGGGGTCGGCATCGGGGCTCGGCGTTGGTGGATTCCTCGGCACCGCCACCAGCACGGCCGGTCCTGACGGGCTCTCCGCCTATCGCATCGGCGACGCCGGCTCCGCAGACGCCTACGCTCAGAGCGAGTACCGCTTCACATCGGGGTACAGCCGCCTGGTGCTGAACCTCTCCGGCGCGATCGGCGAGTGGGCGTTCGAGAACCTCGCCGCCATGACTCTCACCGATGAAACGGCCGGCGTCGAGGTGGACCGCTATGCAACCCCGCATCTGATGTCCGAACTGGACCCTACAACGATCGGAGGATTCGACTTCGACGTTCAGTTTGAGTACGCGGTCGATCCCACTCACATCTACTCTCTCGTCGGCATGGTCGAAGCCCACCGCGGCGAAGGCGGCACAGGGTGCGCCAACATGAGCATGGAGCTCTATTCGGTGGTCCCCGCCCCGTCAGCCGTCCTCCTGGCCGGCCTCGGCGCCGCCATCGTCGCCCGACTCCGCAAACGCAGAACGCTCTAAGACGATCCACACCAAACCTGCGAGGGCCGGGAAAAGATGGACGTGTTCTGAACTGGCAACGCGACGGGAGCTATGCGAGAATGCAGATGTTGCCGAGGCCTGCGACACTATATCACCGTCCCGCACCGTCGCGACGCTGCTTCAACTCCCGCCAGGTGGTCAGGAGGATGCCTTGGTCCTGGATGAAGGAGCGGACTTCCGGGTCGCACATCAGATTCAGTTCCGCCTGACGGGCGGGGCCCGAGCCGGAAATGTACTGAAAAACTTCCGTCGTCGCGGTGCAGTGGACGATGATCTGAGTCACGCCGGGCTTCATCGTGCGGAGCAACTCGATCAACTCTCGCTTGCGGCCTTCGTAGTCGCTCGCCTGGGTCGGCGAGGTCACGAGGTCGTCGAGCACCGGGAGCCCCGCGTTCCACACGCTCTCGGCCAGAGCGTTGAGCATCGGCCGGAACGCGCCGACCTCTTCGCTCACGTGCTGGAGGTGCCCGCCGAAGATCATGATCGGGATCTGTTTCTCGATGCCCACCTTCACGTACCGCTCGATGAACGGCAGTTGGAAGCAGGTGCCCATGTGGCTGTCCAGGTGGGTCGGTTTGATGCCCATGGCCAGGGCCTTGTCGAGCTGGGCCCGAATCTCGGTCTCGAACTCATCGGGCGTAGCGTGGGCGACCACACCCTCGACGTCGCGCCAAAGGTAGCCCTGCGGATCGACCAGCCCCGGCGTCGCCGAGCGACCTGCGACGGGTCCCCACCGGTAGTTCTTCCATTCGGCGGTCAGCGTCAGGTGGACGCCGGCGTCGATCTGCAGATGCTCCTGCACATAAGCGGCGAACTGCGGCACCCACGGGCACGGCATCATGACGCTCGTCGAGGTCGCGACGCCCTTCTCGATCGCCTGGATCGTTCCCCTGTTCGAGTCGTAGGACATCCCGGCGTCGTCCACATGGAAGATGACCACGCGAGTCCCGCGAGGCCAACCCAGCCGCTCGGCGTACGTGGCCGGCTCGGAACTCCCAGCTGCCAATCCCGTCGAGACCGCACAGACCGCCAACATCGCACACACAGAGCCGTTCACTGCCATCGAAGCCTCCTTATGCAGAAGTCGGCCTCAATCAGAACCGCCGCCGGCCTGTTTGTCCAGCGATTTCACCAGTTCGGCGACACGGATCTCCAGTCGCTTGATCTCCCGGGCCAGACTGTTCCGATGGAGCATCTGCCAGGCGAAGATCTTCATCAGGCCCAGTAGGTAGACGCAGGTCAGGAACCCCGTCGCGTACAGGATCTGGTCCCGGGTCTGGTCGACCCCGAAGAACCTGATGCCGCAGAAAATCGCGACGACGAAGAACACCAGGCCGACCGACCAGATGAACGCCGCGGTCCAGAGCATCTGGCGGCTATAGAAGTCGCTCACCATGGATCGAATGGAGCCTTCCCGCGAATCGTCGTACGTGCCATCGATGATCTTGCGGATATCTGAGTCACTCATGGGTCGTCTCCTTCTGCCGGGCTGTCCCCAGCCACAGCGATTTCAGTTCGTTTCGCGCCGCGTACAGGCGGGATTTGACCGTCCCCTGCGGCACGTGCAGAATCTCGGCGATGTCCGACAGGCCGAAGCCCTCCAGGTAATGGAGCGTCAGAACGGTCCTGCCGGCATCGGAAAGCCGTGGCAGGACGCTCTGGAGATCCGCCGCGTCGATCGCCACCGCCGGTTCCTCGGATTGCTCCGCCTCCCGGTCAAAGTCCGGCGACAACCGTCCGGTCTTGGTCTTTCGCCCGATCCAATCGTTGGCTTTGTTCGTCACGATCCGGTAGACCCAGGAGGCGAACCGGGCCGGGTCGTGTAGACGCCCGATGCCCCGGACGACGGCCAGCCAGCTCTCCTGGGTCACATCCCAGGCCGCCTCCGGATCGCCCGTCAGCTGAAGAGCGTAGCGCCACAGGCGTTTCTGCCATCGGAAAACGAGCTTCTCCATGGCCTGCCGGCTGCCGTCCTGGCACTCCATCACCAGCAATTCGTCAACAAGTTGTTCCCGGGAATTCTGCATCTCTATGTATTGAGTCTCTCTTACCA
The DNA here is from genome assembly GCA_937868145.1 of uncultured Phycisphaerales bacterium. GTDB lineage: Bacteria > Planctomycetota > Phycisphaerae > Sedimentisphaerales > Anaerobacaceae > PLanc-01. The sequence goes on along the minus strand of CALMMH010000420.1, from coordinate 231 downwards.
CCCCGGCGGTTCATTCTCACGTGGAAATTTGGACTTGTCTTTTTCGCGGCATGTCGTAAAATTCAATTTCCAAACGGTTTTGGGTTTGCCGTTGGAGAGGTGTCCGAGTGGCCTAAGGAGCGGTCTTGGAAAGGCCGTGTAGGGTTTATCTCTACCGCGGGTTCGAATCCCGCCCTCTCCGTTGCATGATCAACTTCCAGGCAGAGCGGCTCAGACGCCTTCCCCAACACG
>CALMMH010000419.1 GCA_937868145.1 uncultured Phycisphaerales bacterium | reverse complement strand
GTAGTCATCGCGGACCAGATACTGCGAAGCGTATCGGCCGCCCAAATGAAGCTCGAGCCGATCGAACATGATCGACATCAGCTTGAAGCGCGCGTGGGAAAACGTCTGGTAGAGATTGCGATAGAGGTGATTCGGATCGACGCCGGCCTCGATCAGTTCCGCGCAACGGCGAAACACCCGGCTGTCGGTGTTGCGGAGATGGAACCACCCGGTGTCGGTCGCGATCGCTACGAACAGGGGCTCGGCAACCTCCTTCCCGACCGGCCAGACGACCCGTCGGAGGAATTCCAGCAGCACCAGCCCGGCGGCCGCGGCGGTGCGGTCGACAACCTCGACCCGGCCCAGCTTGTCCGACGTCACGTGATGGTCGAAAATCAGGATCGGCACGTGGCTCTGCTTGAGGTAGGTCTCGAACTGTGGCAGTTGGCTGTAGCTGTTCGTATCCAGGATCACGACCAGGTCGATCGGGCCGAACCGGCCGTCGATGAGGTCCTGAACCTGGACGTCCTCGCCCAACACCGGGACTTTTTCCTCGAAGAGAAACGCGTACCATTCGGGAATCGGAGAGACGAACAGAGGATAGACCGTTTTGCCGCGGTCTTTCAGCGCTTTCGTCATCGCCGCGACGCACCCGCAGGCGTCGCCGTCGGGCCGCACATGCGTCGTGACCAGAATATGATTCGCGCCGTCGATCAACTCAACGGCGCGTTGACATGCCTCAAGATTCACACAGATACCTTCTCCGCAGCGTGCGGTTCACACAGCCATGTTCTCTTCGGTCCGAAATCCGAATGTCGAAATTCGAATTCGCCTCCGGATCTCGCTCCCGGCACAATTCGGAAGGCTTCGTCACTCGTGCTCGAAGATCATCGTCTGGACGTCCACGCCCTCGACCTTCTTGAGCTTGTCGATCATCTCGAATGTGGCTTTCTCCGGACCGGCCATCTCCAGCAGGAGCAGCCCGTTCGGGGAGCAGTACTTCTCGTCGACTTCGTGCAGCCCGATGCGCGTCTTGATGCTGCAACCGTACTCGGTCAGCACGCTCTGCACGCTGGGAACGTGGTGCACGCGATCCGAAATATGAACGCCGATGACAATGTGTCTAGCCTTGCTCATTCTGACCTCCTGTCGTCACAATTCCGCGAAAGTTCATTTCGAGTTCTGCAGGATCGCCCGGGCCTCTTGGCAATCCTTGGCGATCTGCGTCACAAGCTCTTCCGGCGAGGCGAATTTGTGCTGACTGCGGAGCCGCTGCACGAAATCCATCGCCATCCATCGGCCGGTCATGTCCCCCACCCCTTCGATCAGCAGGTGAGCCTCGATCAACAGCGGATGCTCGTCCCCGAAGGTCCGGGTCTGGCCGATGCTGAATACGGCGGGAATCCGCCGGTGTTCCCGCAACAGGTCCTGCTCCGAGCCGGCCGTCTCGACGAAACCGGTGTAGACCCCCTCGGCCGGGAGGATCTGCTTGGGCGTCTTCATGTTGAGGGTGGGGAAACCCAGCTTGCGGCCGCGTCCCCAACCCGAGACGATCGGGCCGACGAGCCGGTACGGCCGGGACAGGGCCGCCGCCGCTTCCGCGACGTGCCCGCCGTCCAGCATGTACCGGATGATCGTGCTCGAAACCCGCAGCGTCTGGCTGGTGCTGGCCATCTCGATTTGCCGGGGCGGGACCACGACCACTTCGAAGCCCTTCTCTTGTCCAAATCGGCTCAGGGTCCGGATGTCCCCGGCCCGGGCGGCCCCGAAGTGGAAATCGTCGCCCTCGACGATGACCGAAGGCCGGATCGTGGCCACGAGGAACTCATCGACAAACGCCTCCGGGGAGAGGCTCAGCAGGTCCTTGTTGTCTTCCAGGACGATGATGCAGTTGTCGGCGTACTCATCGAGCAGGTGGAGCTTGAGCGATAACGGCGTCAGCACGCCCGAGGCCTTCTCCGGGTGCAGAATCGCCACCGGGTGCGGCTCGAACGTCATCACGACCATCTCGGTGTCCCGATCGCGGGCGATCCGCCGGGCCGTGCGGAAAATTTCCTGGTGGCCCAGGTGCACCCCGTCAAAGTTCCCGATCGTCAGGACGCACCCTTTCCTGACCTGTCCGAATTCCGTACGTTGCGTGAGGGTTCTCATAGCCCAACCAGTGTACACGGCGGGCGCGGACATGCAATGGCTTTCATCCGGATGGCGGTGTGATTGCGGCCCCTCCGTTGAGTGACGTGAGCATCAGGGATGAATCTCAGGAACCGTCCGCTGGGGTCTCGGTCGGTTGAGAGGAAGAACTCGCGGCCCGGATATAATCCGGGTAGAAGATCCGGGCTTCCTTGAGGACCACCTCGAGCTTGGCCGGGTCACCCACTTTCTCGTAGCACTGGATCAGCAGTTCCAACGAGGCCCGATGATAGAAGCCTCGCGCGCGGCCGTAGCCCGCGGTCGGATCCGGACCGAGCCTGCGAACCTGCTCGAGATACGGGATGGCCAACTGATGTCGCTCGTCCTCGATGTACATCATGGCCAGTTCCAGATGCGCCGTCCGGTTCGACACATCGGTTCGGACCGCTTCCTGGTAGGCTCCATACGCCATTTCCCGGTCGCCTCGGACCTTGTAGATCCGTGCGGACTGACGCCATGCTTCGCCGCTGCCATTGTCGATCAGCAGGGCCTTATCGCACTGCCTCATGGACTCCTCCAGCAACCCGGCCCCGGTGTACGCGCTGGCCAGGCCGAGCATTTGACTGACCATCATCGGCCGTAGAAGCACCAAGCCGGCCACGATGATAATCAGGCTGTAGCACCCTTTGGCCGCGGCTTCCTTGTACTCCTGCGTCCGCTCTCTGCGTCGACGATAAGCAATCAGGCGATCTTCCATGGGGACACCCGTTAACCGACGATAATGAAATAGAGGCCGAGGATCATCAGTACATTCCCGGCCAACAATTGAATCCGCTGCTCGATGGAGCACATCTTCGTCCGCAACCGGCGAAGCAGCTCGGGCATCATCAGGCTGGTCAACACTCCGACGGCCAGCATCGTAAGCCCCTGCCCTGCCGCAAAACCTGCGAACAGAAGAGTCCCCTCAAACAAGGAACTCCCGCCGGCAACCTGGACAAGAGCCTGGATCGCGGTTCCGCAGTTGGGACATGCCGGAGTCTGAAGCAGACCGAAAGCACAGCCCAACAACAAAGCCCCCATCGATCCGGTCCTGGCCAGGCGTTGGGTCGCTTTTTGCCACTTGGCCGGCAGCAGATGCGGATTGATCACGCCCGAGAGAAGCACCCCGCTGACGAACAGTCCGGCCCCCAGAAGCCAGAACAGGGCCTTATTCAGGCCCAACATAGCGCGGAGCCCCTCATCCGGAGGACCTGCGGTAAGGCCCAACAAGGTCGTGCCGACAATCAGGCCTGCTGCAAACAGGACGGATAGGACGATCCCATGGCGTTTGGAGTTCGCGGCGCCGGCCACGTAAGCCAGCACGATCGGCAATCTCACGACCGCACACAAACTCAGCGATGCCGCAGTGCCTGCCACAAATACATTCAGTAGTGTCATATCCGGGGACCCTCCCCCGCAAGACTGAAGAGTTGAAATCACAATGCGCTGCCTTCCCCACAGGCCTCAAGAAGGACTCAAGGCGGATTCCATGCTGCGAGACCTGCCTCAGATAGGTTTTTCCTTCTCTGGCGGCCCTACTTCTTGTGCCGGCCTGTCCCGGCTCCAAACAAACTGTACAAAACATTGCTTCCGAGAAAAATATGCAACTCAGTTGCAGATTCCAACGTAAAGAGCTATAATGTCACCCAGCGTTGGAATTGAGCAGCGAATTCATAGGAACAGGCGGAACAATGCAGCGAAGACTCAGCACGATTCTGGCAGAACTGCGGGCCCACGCACCCTTCACTATGGTTGGAGCCGTAACGGGCATTTTGGCTATGCTTTTGTTCGCCAAGGCCTCGCCACAGATAAGCCAACGGCTTTTTCAGGTGTTTCACCCCGCCCATGTAATCCTCTCGGCCATCGTTACGGCCTCTCTATTCAGAATCCATGAGAAGAAGCGAAGTTTTTGGGTCGTCTTGGTGATAGGATATGTTGGAGCGGTTGGGGTGGCCACGTTGAGCGATTCGGTCCTGCCGTACATCGGAGAGGACTTTCTCGGCGTGGCCGTGCCGACCCATGCGAGCCTGCACGAGCACGGCGATGAGGGCGAAGTTGAAGCGGTTCACGAGCACGAAGCCGATCGCGCCGACGAAACGCATGAGCACGAAGGCGAACCCCACATCTACC
>CALMMH010000418.1 GCA_937868145.1 uncultured Phycisphaerales bacterium | reverse complement strand
ATAGGCGAAGCGGTTGAGGTCTTCCCGCTGGGTCGAGCCGGTCAGGACGAGCACGGTGCTGTAGCCCATCTGCGTTTTTGTTCCTGTGGTAATTCGAGGAAGACGGATCTGTAACTCTCCGGGCGGCTCATGGCGTACGGGTTGCCTGCGGCCGCTCCGCGGGCATGGATGTATGACCGTAGTTGCACGAGCATCGCAGGTCGGTCGCGTTCGCGGCGTGCGTTTGGCGCTTTGCGGATACCGGCGGGGAGGGAGGCAGGCCCGACACCGCGTGTGGATTGCCCGTCGGGGACAAGAGCCTCCCCCTCGCGAGAGCTGCGAGGTGCCGAGCTTCCTAAGAGCAGCCGTTCTCGCTGGTGTTTTCGCGCCTCGTGAAATGGGCTGCGGGAGGCAAGGGGAGGAAACGCTTGCCTTTTCCCCTTTTACGCTTCGCGCTGTTTCACGGAAAGGTCATTCGCGAGGATTCCCGGCGGCAGATGCAGTCCTTCGGCCGCAGGGCCTATGGGCTGGGGTTGGAGCGGTTCGGATTTCGAGTGGGCGGATGCGTGATGGCGGTCGGCCACGGCGGCGCGAACATCGGGACCTGCGCGTACATGATCTACCTTCCCGATTACGACGTCAGCATCGCGGTGATGGTCAATCGGTACGGCAGCGGCTGCGAATCCCGGATCGCGAGGGACATCTCCTGGATCACGGCCTTGTCCCTCAAGCCCGCAGCCTATTGTTTCGACTTCTTGATGAGCCCGCAGGGGTTCACCGCGGGACTGTGGCTCTTGGCCGGCCTGGGTGCGTCGATCTACGGGGTTCGCAAAGACAGACCCGTGAATCTGCTTGTCTTTGGCAGCGTGACGCTCGTGGCCGGTTGGGTTGCGATCGACAAGTGGAGTCCTCTCAATTGGGCGCTGTTCCCGGTGGGTGCCGTGGTCGGGGCTCTGGGACTGGCGCTGCTCATTCGACACGTGATCCGCAGGCGAAAGAGCAGGGCCGCAGTCTGAATCCGGTCGATCCGAGGACGTGGACGCGTTGCACGCCTTCGACGGAAGAGGGGAGGCCCGAAGAACGTTTCCATTTGTCTGTCCATGGCGACGCCGGTATCATCTGTTGCAGTTGTGGGTTGCTGGTGGTGAATCAGAAGGAAATCCCAGACTGGGAACGCGTGGAAAGAGAGACTGAGAATGAAACGAGCCGCATTCATTGCTGTTATCGTCGCAACCATCCTGACAACGCTCGCGTCGGCCGCGACGCCGGTCAAAGTGGAAGGGGGGCTGGTCGAAGGGACCGTGGAGGACGGGCTCACGATCTACAAGGGGATTCCCTTCGCGGCGCCGCCGGTGGGCGATCTGCGGTGGCGTCCGCCTCAGGCGGTCAAGAGCTGGGACGGCGTCCTCAAGGCCGACGCCTTCGCTCCGGCGTGCCCTCAAGTGCAACTGGCGAACCCCATCTTCCCCAGAGTCGAAACCTCGGAGGACTGCCTCTATTTGAACGTCTGGACGCCGGCCCAATCCGCGGCTGAGAATCTCCCGGTCATGGTGTGGATCTACGGCGGCGGGTTCGCCATGGGATCGACGTCGACTCCTCTCTACGACGGCAGGCAACTGGCCGGCAGGGGCGTCGTCATCGTCAGCGTC
>CALMMH010000417.1 GCA_937868145.1 uncultured Phycisphaerales bacterium | reverse complement strand
GTTCCCGGCCAAGGCCCTCCATCCCCTTTGGTTGCGGCCGAAGGCCGCGCTGGGTCCTTCGCGCGCTTCGTGGTGCGGACCTTTTCCGAAGGAGGCCGCATGCAAATCCGCGTCGAAATCGGTTTCTCTGTATTTTCTGTGCCTCGGTGGTGAAGGAGGATTGCCGCGCTTCGCTCGCAATGACATACACGGATTCATGCCCTTACGCTTCCACGCTTCCACGCTTCCCCTATCGCCCCGGGCGATTCGGTGGTATAATCCCGGCTTGTGTCTTCGAATGGGGGAGTGGCGGCGGGAGAAAGAACGAAGACGTGTAGCCGAAAGAAATGAAAAACCGGTCGGCCGGTCAACGCCCCGCCCCGACTTTGTCCCCCGGTGCTTTCGGCCCATGCCATCGGCAGCAAACGGCCTCAGCTCGTCAGGTGGGTTCTCAACCCGCACGGTTCATTTCCTCCAGGCCCGTTTCAATGCCTGACCCTGAATCTTCCCGTGGACGCGTGGAAGCGTATATGCGTGGATGCGTTCCGGAAGAGGCGGCCGGAGTCTTTCCGCGTTCTGCGACGCTTACACACTCCCACGCTTTCACGCTTCTACGCGGCGTCCCGCCGCACCAAGGACAAGCGACCGAGACCGCTGCTCTCTGAAAAATGGATTGTCACACGCCGGAAAAAGTACCGGACACCGTCCCGTTCTCTGTGGTCGTGTGACCCATGCCCGTTTCAATGCCTGACCCCGATGCCTCCGATGCCTGGGCGGAGAGTATTTTTATACTTGACAGGAGCCCTATATGGAGGACGCCGGCTTCCCCTCCGGTCTACCAGAAAAAAGGGCTTGAGTCGGTCGGGCCGACGTGGGACAATGTGGCGACGCAGATACCCCTTTTGTCGGAGGCAAGGAAATGGAAGGCAAGATGGACAAGGATCGTGAGCGGTTCGCGCGGTGGTTCTCGGGAGTTCTGCAGTACCTTGAGAGCCCAGACCATGCTCAAGATGCCGGAGCTATTTTGCTGATGGCATCATTCCCTCTGCTGGAGAGATACTTGAGGAACAAGTGCAGGCAACGAGAGGACGTTATCGAGCTACCCGCCGGATTCCATGTCGAACTCACAAAGGTCTTCCCCACGTTGGGCGGTGAGGGGGAAGCAAAGGAGTTCTGGAAGAGATGGCGGCATGGCTTGATGCACAGAGTTATGCTGAACGACGAGAAAGATCGCTGGGAAGTGAAAGATGGTGCCGCCATTGTAGAGGGCGACAGCAAGAAGGGGTTCAGGGTCAACCCAGTCAAGTTTTCGAGGCATGTACGAGAAACCATTGCCAGTGATCTTGCCACATTCATGGCAGGCAAACACCTGGGAGTTGACCCGTATGGTGGCACCGGCACGAGGATGGGCTCCTACTGAAGTATATCGGGACGAATTCGAGTTGAACTCGTAACTGCACCTATAGATCCTGCGACCACGGAGCGCTCCGCTGTGCATGTCGTTTGCGCAGGTTCATGGACATAGACAGGAATGCCATTGCAACTCCGGCGTGGAGTATGATGCCTGAAGGGTTTTCGTTTGACTGCTAGTTGAAGTAAGATAGCACGTGCCGTTAATCGTTATCATTACGTCGCTCTTTCGTGTGAGTGAGCCTCGGATTGTTGAAAGGAGAAAACATGAATAGGCGGAAGGTAGTTGTCCCTGTGATAACACTGATCGTGATTGTCTGTGCCGTTGTGGCGTGGTCCCAGACAACACAAAGGCCACCCGACTCTGAGCAACCGCACTTGGGCGTCCCTGGACGCTACCAACTATTTCAGGGGCAGTTTACGATTGTCTCCTCAGGAACCCCGTTCAAGGAAATAGGAGTCTTCAAGTTGGATACACACACTGGGCAAACCTGGATGTACGCGGAAGGAAGCAACCGAGATGGACAGCTCTACAAAGAATGGAGAGCCATCCAGAATTAGCCAGCGCAATTCGGGGGCAGCCTTTCGTTTACGCTTCAAGCAAGCTGGAGGCGGGAGGGGTTCTCGCAAAGACGCAAAGATCGCAAAGGGGATTCCGGATTTCTTGACGTTCTTGGCGGCTTGGCGAGAGGAGGACTGGTTCGTGACCCGTCGCTTGTGACCCGTGGCCCGGGTGAGCGGGCGCCGGCGTCAGGCTTCGAAGACGCGGGTGATGTGGCGGAGGGCGGATGATTGGCCGGAATCTCATTTTCGGGCGATGAATCACAGAAATCGTGCGAAAATACTTGCGAACCACGTACGATTCCGTACAATAATATATTAGTCCGTCGTAGGCGAACGCCGGCTTCATGCCGTGTGGTCCATCGGGTAGACCGACAGGATCCTAGCCTTCGACGGGCATCATTTTCTCCTTGGTCAACGGATCTCCATCATTGTACCACCGCCCATAGGACTTGCCGTTGCGGGTATCGTCGAAGTCCATGATCAGGCGAAACTGCGGGGCAAGGAACCTGAAGTACCGATCTTCGCCCTTTTCATAGAGACGTTGAATGGCCCAGAGGAAGTAGTCGATGGCTTGGAGTCCATGACTGTCCGAGGGAGCCAGAGGAATGATCTGGGTGGGCCTCTGGCTGGCGATGCCAACATCTCTTTTGAAATTGTCTTGCGCTCTACGGATTGCCTGACGAAGGGCCTCCTCCCTGGCGGACTTTCCTCGCCGGGCGAAGGTAATGACGTTCTGGTCGGCCTTGTGGAGGCATCGTTTGAAGAGGCTCTTGACCAAATCGTCATAGATCACATTGGGATTACGCAGGTGCTGACGCATTCTTGCTTCTCCAAGCAATCGGTGCTTGCGTCGTATGGCGACTTGAACCTTGATGTCGTGCCGGGCAAGCAGCTTGTAGACTTCCCGCCGGACTTCCGGGCAGTCATCCTTCGCGTGGAAGAACTTCGCGGTCTTGCCCGCCGCCAGACACATCGAATACACCTGCTTGAGATACCCGTCGTCCAGTAGGTCCCTGCGTAAGGCGCCCAGCTCGTTCTTCAAGGCGACCGGATCGGGAATGCTCGCCACGCCGACCATAAAGCACTTGGAGACACCCTCGGTGCCGAGGAGTGACTTGCCTCGCCGGCCGAACAAAGTCAAATCGCCGGCCTCATCCACAAAGAAATGCGCTGTCTGCTCGCTCATTGTCCCGTAGATTCCTCGCTCTGCTCGATGCCAGACTACTCCTACTGCCTGGTGATACACATGACGCGTATCGTCAGGCATCAAGCGCGATGCGGCTGTTATCAGGCTCTCACCAACCGTTCAGACAAGTCCAGAATATCCTCGGCGGAATCAATCGACAAGGGGGAAATGCCGAATTCCGGAAGTCAGGGGGAATGAGACGACCTCCATCGCTCTTTCCGTCGTCGCTGTCTTCCGGGGTCTGCTTTCTCCGTCGGGGGGCCGGGGGCAAGTCACAAGGGACTCTCTCAAATGACGCAAAGATCGCGAAG
>CALMMH010000416.1 GCA_937868145.1 uncultured Phycisphaerales bacterium | reverse complement strand
AATCGGGACGTTCTCGCCAGGCTCGGAGATCTGGCTGCCAACGACGTGCCTCTCTTGCACGTGTGCGGCAGCTTCGACCCACTCCTGGGGAGGTGCTCGACGGTCATCGAGGGCATCTATCAACAGTTCGGCGGTCGGATCTCCGTCATGATCAAAGATGGCTTCGGCCATCATCCGCACAGCTTGCGCGACCCTGCGCCGATCGTGGACTTCATCGTGCAGAGTGTTCAGGCGACGCCCGCCGCTGCGCCGGATTTCGTGACCGGCAGATCCACGAAATCGTCTTTCTACGGCGTGGAGGACTCCTACCGCACTCTCCCGAGCAAAGGGACGTACGTCACCTGCCGTGGGCCGCTCTCTGGAGACTCCTACGATCGCTATGCGTTCGATCTGGCCGGGGTGGAAGGGAGCGTCACGGTCATCGCGCCCAAGACGGCGGCACCGGGCAAGCCCTGGGTGTTCCGCGCGGACGTCGTCGATCGCGGGGCGGCGGTCGATTTGGCGTTGCTGGCCAAGGGGTTCCACATCGTGACCGGCCCGGTCCCGTACAACGCCGACGGCCCATCGTTGCAGCACTGGAATGCGGTCTACAAGCACCTGACCGATCATGGTTTCTCGGCCAAACCGGTGATGGAAGGCGTCGGAGGGGCCGCCGGCGAGGTCTATGCGTGGGCGATTGCCAATTCGGACAAGGTCTCGTGCGTCTACGGCGAGAACCCCATCCTGCGGAGCCGGTTGGCGAAGTCGCCGCTGGACAACCTGTCATCGCTCGCGAAGGCCGGCGTGCCGATCCTGCACGTGTGCGGCGAGTTCGACCCCTGGCTGGAGGATCAGACGCGGGTCGCCGAGACGCGATATACGGAGCTCGGCGGACGGATGACAGTCATCGTTCAGGAGGGACTGGGCCACTACCCGACCTCGCCCAAGGCCGTCCAGCCGATCGTGGATTTCATCGTGGGTTGCGCGAAGTGAGCGCGACCGCGTATACTCTGAGATCAGAAGGAGGAATCGTCCATGTTCAAAAGACTCTGCTTTTTGGCGGCTCTCTTGTGCTCTCCGGTCGTTGCGTTCTGCGCCTCGCCTGAGTTGCCCGGCGTCCGCGCGGCGATGCAGGCCGCGATCGACGCGCGCGAAGTCTCCGGCGCCGTCACGGTTGTCGTTACGAAAGACAAGGTCCTGCATCTGGAGGCCGACGGGTGGGCCGACATCGCAACGCAAAAGCCGATGCAGCCCGACTCGCTGTTCTGGATCGCCTCGATGACCAAGCCTGTCACGGCGACGGCGGTCCTGATGCTTCAGGACGACGGCAAACTCAACGTCACCGACCCGGTGGCGAAGTACATCCCGGCTTTCGCGGATCTGAAGACCCCATCGGGCAAGCTTGCCAATCTCACCATCGCGCAGATCCTCGCTCACACCTCGGGTCTGGGCGAGGCGCCGGCCGACAAGGCCCGCGAAGCCCGTACGCTTGCCGACATGGTTCCGCTCTGGCTGGCGGCCCCGATGCAGTATGAGCCCGGCGCCAAATGGCAGTACACCCAATCGGGCATCAATCTGGCCGGACGCATCGTCGAGATTGCCAGCGGCATGTCCTTCGATGCGTTCGTGCAGCAGCGAGTCCTCGATCCGCTGGGTATGAAGAGCACGACGTTCTACCCTGAGGAAGGATCGGTCGTTACCGCCTATGCGAAAACCCGGACCACCGGCGTGCTGGACGTCACGCCGCCGCGTGCCGATTTCGGCGTGCGCGGCCGTCCACCGCTGGGCAACGGCGGTCTCTATTCCAGCGGTCCCGATTATGCGAGGTTCTGCCAGATGCTGCTCGGTGGCGGCGTGCTCGACGGCAAAAGGCACCTGAGCCCCGCTGCAATGAAGTTCCTCGCGACTGTTCAGACCGGCGACCTCCCTTGCGGCTTCTTCCAGTCGGCCGATTTCGGCAACCACGGCGCCAACTACGGCTGGGGCATCGGCACATGCATTCTCCGCACGCCGCACGAAGGCGTCGCATCGATGCTTTCGCCCGGCACGTTCGGCCACGGCGGCGCCTGGGGCACGCAGGCCTGGATCGATCCCGTCCGCGGCGTCGCCTACGTCCTGATGGTGCAGCGGTCCAACTTCCCGAACAGCGACGCCAGCGACGTCCGCCGGGTGTTTCAACAGGCGGCCGCCGAGGCGATCGCGAAACGAAGCAAGCACTCGCCGACGACGAAATATCCCTCGTATGACGGCCTCGTGATGGCCGGTTACCAGGGCTGGTTCCGTCTCGGCCGGGATGGACGGATGTACTCCGATGAGAATCGAATTCGAATCGACATGTGGCCGGACGTGGGCGAATACGAAAAGACCTATCCGACCGGCCTGAAACTCGCCGACGGCAACACCGCCCGATTCTTCAACTCCGCCGACCAGAGCACGGTCGCTCTGCACTTCAAATGGATGAAGAAGTACGGTCTCGACGGCGTTTTCATGCAGCGGTTCTTCAACGCCACCCGGCCCAACGCCAGGCAGGGCCATGAGGTCGATGTCCTGCGATTCGCGCTTCAGGCCGCCTCGGAAAACGAGCGGGCGATCACGGTGATGTACGATCTGTCCGGTCTTCGCGACTCGGGCGAGGACGTCATGCGGATCGCCGACGACTGGAAGTTTCTGGTGGACACGCTCAAGGTGACCGATCAACCCGGTGCAAAGACCTATCTGCACCATCGCGGCGGGCCGCTGGTGGTCATCTGGGGGGTCGGTTTTCCCGACCGCGGCTACGACATCAAGAACATCGCCCTGGACAAGCTGATCGATTTCTTTCACAACGACCCCGAGTACGGCGGTTGCTCCGTCATGCTGGGCGTCCCCACCTACTGGCGGGACCTGTTCGCCGATTGCCGCGATGAGCCCTACCTGCATGAGCTGATCAAGATGGCCGACCTGGTCATGCCGTGGACGGTTCAGCGGTACAGTCCGCTGCTGCACAACGACATGTGGCGATATCGGGACATGGTCAAGGCCGACAGGAAGTGGTGCGAGGAGAACGGCGTGGACTATGTGCCGTGCGTCTATCCCGGTTTCAGTTGGCACAATCTGAGCCGGTTCGAATTCCCCGACGACGTCAAGCCGGTCGGGTCGATCCCGCGACAAGGCGGGCGGTTCTACTGGCAACTGATCTCCACCGCGATCGGAGCCGGCGCCGACAAGCTCTATGTCGCCATGTTCGACGAGGTCAACGAAGGCACCGCGATCTTCAAGTGCACGGACCATCCACCCGTGAGCGACGTGGCCCAGTTCGTCGGCATGGACGGCAAGCCCTCGGACCATTACCTCTGGCTCACCGGCGAAGCCGGCAAAATGCTGCGGAAGGAAAAGCCGTTCAGCGCGCAGATGCCCGTGCGAAACTAGCGGAAGAATCGGACGTTCGTAGGGGCGGCGCATGCGTCGTCCTCGCGAGGGAAAGGATGGATATGCGAATTCTCAGCATTGCAGTGATCCTGCTTTCATTTCTGGCGTCTGCTTCGGCCCAATCAGCGTCGCGGCCGCTCGACTATCGGTTCGACGGCACAATCTCCCGCGAAGTGTTGGAAAACTACCTCGACCGTTCTGTGACGATGGCGTACTTCCTGGTCACCGGTCGGCCGGAGGGCAATCGCGAGTACCGCTACCGCGACGACGACATCCGCCTGATCGAGAACATCGGAGCCAAATTCATCGGCCGGGCCATCTATCGCTGGAACGGCGAGGGGCTCCTGAACGATCCGAACTTCTGGACCAACGCGCGAGCTTTGATCGAGCAGGTGCACGGTTTCGATTCGGATGTGATCTTCCAGGGGTGTCTTTTCGAGACCATCAGCCGGGAGGTCAACAGCGTGAAGATCCCGGCGTGGGTGTTCCGCGACTTCGGCCTGTCGGTGGAGGAGCGGACGTTCTCTTACGATGCCATGCTCAACCCGGACGGCAAACTGGTCAATCACTGGGGCCGGGCCAGCGTGCCCGATGTCACGCGCCTCGAAACGCAGCTCTGGTTCTACTATCTGGCCGGCTCCTACATCGACCTCGGTTGCGAGGCTCTGCATGTGGGACAGGTGTCGCTGATCGGCATGGCCGATACAGGTCTCAAAGAGTGGTCGCGTCTGTTGGCGAGGATTCGCGCCTACGCCAAGACCCACGCCCGCCGGCATCTGGTGCTGATCGACGCCCACGTGCCGACGTGGGGCATGATCGTGGACGGTGTGAGCCTGCTGGACTTCAACTCCTTCCCGATGCGGATCAAGGAAGTGCCGGACAAGCCGTACGAGTGCGTGCTGGAGGTGGGCCACCTCGACTCGATGTATAAAAAGAGCAAGGGTTGCATCTCACCCAGCGGCTGGAAGTGCGGCAGCCTGCCGTACCTGGTGGAGTTCGACAACTACGGCCGGAGCCGCACCCCGAACGTCGCGGACCTCAAGAGCCATTTCGTCTGGGGCTGGGACGAGATCTCGTGGTTCGCGCAGCAGCCCCAGGAGTACCGCAACAAGTGGCTCGTCTACGCTCACGACTGGGTCCGCAGCACCGATCCCAACGGCCACCTGCAAATGCCGGTCAGCCGGATGATCACGTGCCCGAACGAAACCCAGGGCAGTTACCGCGCCAACACCAAGAGCGAGGCTTGTCCCATCGGTTATTCCCAGGAGGAGACGATCAAGGCGATATGGAAGGGAGAACAGGCCGCGAAGTGACGCCGTGCCAACTCAGTCCGACGAAGCCGCCCAGAGGATGGCGTCGCGGATCAGGACGATGAAATTCGGATCGTCGCACAGAGCCGGGGCGTGTCCGATGCCGATGTAGACGGCTCTGCGGTATCGCTCGTTCGTCCAGATCATCGGGTGATCGCCCATGGGCCTGTTCGGCTTGTAGGTGGATTCGTCCGCCGTGGCCAGGACATGGACGTTCGGACGCGGGCTCTTGTCGAATTCGTACCACTCGTCGGAAATCTCGAACGACTCCGGCAGATTCCTGGTCACCGGATGCCGGCGGTCCTCGACGACGACGGAGCCCTTCTGAAACGCCGGATGCGGCGAGTAGACGATGCCGCCCATGAGGTCCTCGAACCACTGCCAGTACGGAGTCGCGGGATCGATGAACTGCCTGCCGGGAAGTCCCGCGGCGTGGACGCCGACCCAGCCGTGACCTTCTTCAATGTACCTTTGCAGAGCCTGCTGTTGCCGGGGCGACATGTCGAACGGCGCCAGTTGCAGTTGCACGAACGCCTGGTAGTGCGCCAAGGTGGCATCGTTGATTCGATTCGGATCCCGCGTGAAGTCCAAGGCGAAGTGATTCTCGGCGGCGATTCCCAGGAGGAACGACTCGGCCCGGGCGATCATCGGGGCGTGGTCGCGATCGCTCGACGCGACGACCAGCACGCGAAACGCGGGCTCCTGGGAACGGGGTCCGGATGAGCACCCGTCTACAGCCAAAGCGGCGATCCCGGCGCAAACGCCGGCGAGAAATGTTGCTGAGAATAGATGACTTGCATGCATAGACAGGTCACTATAGACTCCGAGAGGTTGGAATTCAAGGGCCGTCGCGCGGAAGCACATGAGACTGTCGCCCGGCCATTTCCAGACATGAAGGATAGAATGGGAATGGAACGTTGACAGGACGTCTTCTGCGTGGGATAATGGAGGCCGATTGGGAGGAGCACACGGAAGGGCATCGTCCGGGACACGGGGACGAAGAGTGTACGTCAAGCAGCCTG
>CALMMH010000415.1 GCA_937868145.1 uncultured Phycisphaerales bacterium | reverse complement strand
GGACCGAAACGTTCACCGCCCCGGGCTTGATCGTCTCCGGCAATTTCTTCGAGGGATTGGGGCTCCGTGCGCACGCAGGCCGGACAATTGCCCCGGACGATGACCGATCGGAAGCGGAGCCTGTTGCGGTGATCTCCCACGCCGCCTGGCAACGATGTTTCAAGGGTGACCCGCAAGCCGTCGGGCAGACGGTGCTTCTCAATCAGCACGGCTTCACGATCATCGGCGTTCTGCCCCAGGGCTTTCTCGGACCGGTGGGTGGCAGCCGATGCGACTTCTACGTGCCCATGTCCGCCCAGGCATTGGTTCGACCGGATTGTCCCCTGGCCGCATCCAGTCCCTGGTGGGTCCAGGTCATGGCTCGGCTGTCGCCGGGGGCCAATGATGAGCAGTTCGCGACGATGGTGAATGGGCTGTTTGTCCAGGCGGTCGCGGCCGAGGGCCTGAAGGGTTCGGACAAACCGGTTCGCGTGGTGGTCGAAGACGGCAGCGGCGGACCTCGGGAACCGCGACAGTCTCTGACAAAGTCCCTTCCGATTCTGATGGGGATCGTCGGCATCGTACTGTTGGTCGCCTGCGCCAATCTGGCCTCGCTCCTGTTGGCGCGGAGTGCGTCCAGGCGGCAGGAAATGGCGGTGCGTGCAGCGCTGGGCGCAGGCCAGGGGCGACTGGTGCGACAGTGTCTCACAGAGAGCCTGCTCGTCTCGTTTGCCGGCGCGGCCGGAGGGCTGCTGTTGGCCATGTGGGCAAGACAGATTCTCCTTCGTATGTTCTGGTCCTCGCAAGTGGTCGTTGATCTGCGCAACGACGCCCGAGTCCTGGGCTTCACCACGATGATCTGCGTGGCGTCAGCACTGCTGTTCGGCTTACTTCCGGCTTTGCGAGCCAGCCGTATCCAGCCGGCAGCGTTTCTGAAAGAACGTGCGTCCGGCGGCTTGTCCCGCATGCGCGTCGGCCGATGCATGGTCGCGATTCAGACGGCTCTCTCCCTGCTGTTGCTGGTAGGTGCGGGGCTCTTCGGGCGGACCGTGATGAACCTGTATCATGTCGAGACCGGCTTCAACACGGATCGTCTGTTGGTCTTCAAACTGGACGGGGGCAAGACCGGCCTGGAGGGCCAACGGCTCGTTGACTGCTATGAGCAGATCCGCGCGTCCATCGCGGGACTTCCCGGCGTGCGGGGCGTGACGAACTCGAATCTCCTGCTGTTGAGCCGCTGGATGAACAACAGCCAGGCGAAGATTCAAGGGCGTCCGCAGGACGAGGGGTTTGCGATCCTTGGACTGTCTGTCAGCGATTCGTTCCTCTCGACCATGGGGATTCCACTGCTGCTGGGACGCGATCTGAGTCCTGCGGACGACGTCGCCGCTCGCAAGGTCATCCTGGTCAACCAGACTCTGGCTCGCCGGGCTTTTCCGAATGAGAACCCCGTGGGACGCGTGTTGACGATCAATCAGAACGATTACGAGATCGCCGGCGTCTTCGGCGACATCGTATATGCGGATCTGAAGAAGGCCGTCGAGCCCACGGTGTTCTACTCCTATCGCCAGACCGGAGGACAGATCTCGCGGATGTTCTACGAAGTGCGGACTGCGGCCGATCCGCTGGCCCTGGTCCCGGCGATTCGCAACGTCGTGGCGAGCGTCGATCGCAATCTGCCGATGGCGGACATCAAGACCCAGGCAATTCAACTGGACGAATCCATCGCCCAAGAGCGGTCCTTTGCCATGCTCGCTTCGGGCCTGGCTCTGATGGCGGTGCTGCTCTCGTGCATCGGCCTCTATAGTGTGATGGCCTATAACGTCGCTCGGCGGACCGGCGAAATCGGAATTCGCATGGCCTTGGGCGCAACGCCACGGAGTGTGGCCTGGCCCATCCTTCGCAGCTCCTTGCTGACTGGTGTCGCGGGAGTGGCTTTGGGTCTCCCGGCGGCGGCGGCCGGCGCGAGAATCGTGCGAAGCTACCTGTTTGGCGTCGAGTCTCACGATCCCGTTACGATGGGCGTGGCGATCGTTTTGTTGTTGGCCATCGCGGTGCTGGCGGCCTGGGTCCCCGCCCATCGGGCAGCGAGGATCGATCCCATGGTGGCGTTGCGGTGTGAATAGGGGAATAGGAGAAACGGATGAGCACCTTGTGGCAAGACATCAAGTACGGATTGCGGATGCTGGCGAAGAGCCCGGGTTTTGCGGCTGTGGCTGTGATCTCCCTGGCCCTGGGAATCGGGGCCAATACGGCGGTGTTCAGCGTGGTGGAAGCTGTCATTCTGCGGCCGCTGCCATATCACGACCCGGGGCGGCTGGCCTGGTTCTCTGCGTTCTATCCCGTCCGCAAGAACGCGATGGTCGTGACGCCCGAGTACCTCTCCTGGCGGAAGGAGGGCACGAGCCTCCAGGAGATCGCCGCGTACAGCGGTTGCGAGTACACCCTGACCGGCGTCGATGTGCCTGAACGGCTCAGGGGCGCAGCCGTCACGGCCGGCTTGCTCCCGATGCTGGGCGTTCATCCGACGCTTGGGCGGGGGTTCCTGGCTGAGGAAGAACGTCCCGGCGGGCCGCCCGCGGTCCTTCTAAGTTATGCCTTGTGGCAGCGACTGTTCTCCGGCAGCCCCGCTGTTCTGGGGAGCACCGTCACGCTCGACGGTGCAGGCTACACCGTCGTTGGCGTTCTGCCGAGGGATTTTCGTTTTCCGGACGACCTGGAGATCGATCTGCTCGGCGTTCTTTCGCTCCCCGCCGAGCCGGATTGGCGCGCCGAGGGATTCCGTGCCGTCTCGGTACTGGGGCGGATCAAGCCGGGCATCGCTTTGGAGCAGGCCAGAGTTGAACTCGAAACGATCAGCCGTCGTGCGGATGCTGTAGTCAGTCCCGCCTTTGCCGGCGCGCGAGCCGGCCTGCAGGTCCAGGCTGTTCCACTTCATGAGAGGCTGGTCGGAAACGTCCCACTTCTGCTGCTGGTCCTCAGCGGCGCCGTCGCGATTGTTCTGTTGATCGCATGTGCCAACGTGGCCCACCTGGGCTTGGCTCGTTCGGCCGCCCGTCGCAAGGAGATGGTCCTGCGCTCCGCCCTCGGCGCGAGTCGGCGTCGCCTCATCCGCCAACTGCTGGTCGAAAGCACTCTGTTGGCATCGCTGGGCGCTGTGGCAGGTTTGTCCTTGGCGGCCTTTGCTCTTCGTATGATCCATATCGTCGGGGGCCAGGCGATCCCGCTCCAGGACCGGGCGGGCTTGAACCTCGCCGTGTTGGGCTTCACCGCCGTCGCGGCAGCAGTCGCGGTGCTGCTTTTTGGCCTGGCTCCGGCCTTCATGGGGACAGGGCTCGAACCGAACGAGGCTCTTCAGGAAGGCGGGCGCTCAATGACGGGCGGCCGTCGCCGTCGCGGCCTTCGGGGCCTGCTGCTGGCGGGTGAAGTCGCCTTGGCCCTGGTGCTCTTTGTGAACGCGGGGTTGTTGATTCGCAGTTTCGTGGCCTTGGCTGTCGTAGACCCCGGCTTTCGTCCGGACCATGTTCTCACGTTGCAGCTTCGACTGCCGATGAACGTATACCGCCAGGCGGGACAGAGCGTCGAGTTCGTGCGGCGGGTCGAGGAAGAGATCCGGTCGCTCCCCGGCGTGCAATCCACCGGCGTCACCAGCCAATTGCCGCTGACCGGTTTCTCCATGCGGTCGCGAGTCCCGGTCGAAGGGCGGGATGAGGCGGTCCCCGGCCAGTCCGTCAGCGTTCCGATCGGAGCCGTCAGTTCCGACTATTTCCGCGCGATGGGTATCGAACTGATCGTCGGTCGCTTCTTCAATGAAGGCGAGACGCCGGCGTCGCAGCCTGTGGCCATCGTCAACGAGAGCTTCTCTCGCCAGTTCTTTCCCGGCGAAGCCCCTGTGGGCAAACGAATCATGGGCGCAGGCGCCTCCGGGTGGAGATCGATCGTAGGCGTCGTCGGCGACGTCCGCCATCTTGGTCTGGCCGAGAGTTGTTCACCCGAGGTGTTTCTGCCGTTCGCCCAGTCCCCCTGGCCGAGCTTCGCTCTTGTCGTGCGTGCGGATTCGGATCTCTCGACGCTGGCCGGGGCCGTACGTCGCGTGGTGGCCAACGTGGATCGAAATCAGCCCGTCTACGACGTGGCGACCATGCAGGAACGGCTCGCCAGATCGGTGGCGCCGCAGCGATGTCGGATGGTCCTGCTCGGGGTCTTTGCGGCGGTCGCTCTGGGTCTGGCGGCGGTTGGTGTCTACGGCGTGATGGCGTACCTCGCCAGCCAGCGCACCCACGAGATCGGCATCCGTCTGGCTCTCGGCGCGTGCGGCGCCGATGTGTTCAGGACACTCCTGCGAGAAGGGGCGAAATACACGGTGGTCGGCTTGGCGATCGGTTTGGCCGGGGCATTGGCGACGACGCGAATCGTCGGCAGTCTCCTCTACGCCGTCAGCCCGACCGATTTGGCGACATTCGCATCGGTGTCGCTCCTGTTGGGGGGCGTGGCGATGGTGGCGTGTTACCTCCCGGCCCGCCGGGCGGCCCAAGTTGACCCGATGGTCGCGTTGCGATATGAGTAGAGGACAACAGCGTCGTGAGACGGCGCCGATGCGAATTCTCATTCAGGCAAGGGAGAACGCATGAACACACTCACAAAGGGATTGGGACTGATCATTCTGGCGGACACGGCGCTGGCGGCGGGGGGCTGCTATGGCTCGGCCATGTCGGTGGCTCGATGTGCGGCCAAGTACGGCAAGATCCGGTTTCGAGCGCCGAGGGCTTTCGTCGGCGGGATTGACCTTGGCGCCGAGTTCGGTTCGACGGCGGTGAAGATCTCTCCCGACGCCCGCGATCGGTGGACGCGCGGTCACAAGACGGGTTCCACCGGCTCGGGCTCCGGCAAGTTGTCCCTGCACACCGAGTTTGGCTCGGTCTGATTGAGATAACCCCGATCAAGCGAGGCATGCGGATGGGAACGCTGTGGCAGGACGTTCGATACGGGATGCGGATGCTGGCGAGGAGTCCCGGCTTCACCGTCGTGGTGATCGTGATTCTTGCTGTAGGCATTGGGGCGAACACCGCGGTATTCAGCGTCGTCAACGCCGTGATGCTCCGGCCGTTGCCATATAAGGACGCTCATCGACTGGTGTGCATCTGGGAACATTCGGAATGGGGCGATAACCCGGTCCACTATGCGGGCTTTCTCCTCTGTCGCGAATTGCGCCAGGTCTTCGATGGAGTCGGGGGTTTCGCCAACGAACGTCCCTACGTCACAGGGATCGACAAATCACGGCAGGTTCTGGCTGTTGCGATTTCTCATGATCTCTTTCCCTTAATGGATTTCCGGCCGATGCTGGGACGGGGGTTCCTGCCCGAAGAAGAGCAGAGTGGCCGTGACCGCGTCATCATTCTAAGCCATCGCTTTTGGCAGGACGACCTCGGCGGGGTGTCGGACGTGATCGGGAAGACCGTGAATCTGGACAATCAGAGCTGCACGATCGTTGGAGTGTTGCCGCCCGGTTGCGAGTTGCCGTTGGGGCGTTCTCCGGCGTTATGGAAGCCCCTGGTTGCCAAAGAGCCTGACCCCAACTACCCGGTGGGCGAACCTGTGCTCACGTGGGCACGTTTGAGAAAAGGCACAGCGCTCGATCAGGCAAACGCGGCGGTCAGCGTGATTTCCCGACGTCTCAAGGAAATGGATCCTGAAATGGAGCACACCCTCACCGTCCGGCGGCCCTTGGACAGGTATCTGGAGGG
>CALMMH010000414.1 GCA_937868145.1 uncultured Phycisphaerales bacterium | reverse complement strand
CGAACAGGATCGGATAGGACGGCCAGATGACGTCGCCCAATTCGTGCGTTCGCGTGTACGTTTCGATCTCCTCTCGAAAGCCGACGATCAGGTCGTTCTCCACGGCAAAACCGCGAAGGCAAGTGAACTGTGTGCGATTGTGGAACGTGTCCCAACTCGGCGGCTTGACCGCGCGCCGGTCGTAGTCGGGGTGTTCGCGAGGATCGAGAAGACTACCATATACGCGACGGAACGGCTGCGATGGCTCCGGGGTCTGGGCCCATGCACGGCTCGCTGCTGCGATGGCGAGCAGACACACAACACGGACAAAAGTCGGCGACGTGAGAGTCCATGGCGTATGCACGATGACCTCCCTTCCCTTTTGATTGCTAAAGCGACAATGAAGACGATCGCTCGGTTAGCGTGTCCCCCCTCCCGCCGCGAGCGTCTCGGCCTCTCCGATCGTTCGGAATTCACACTTCACCTGCGGCTGGTCCACGCTCTGGAAGCGGCAGCCCATGCGCACCGAGTGCTTTCCGGGCCCCACCTTCAGGTCGGACGCATCCACGCTCACCTTCTCCAACTCCTTCCAGTTCTTGTCGTAGACGATGCACGCGTCCCCGCCGGTGTACTTCACGAAGCTCCCCGGCTGGAGCGCCGCGGGAATGGAGACCTCGCCGCCATCGTCGATCGCCAGCGTCAGATCGCCGATGGGTGCGTCGCCGGACACCTGAAGGATGAATTGCAGAACTTGCGCCGCGTGCGGATTGTCCAATTTCCACGTGGCCTCGCTCGGCTGGCCGGGCTGCACCTGCTCGGCAAACGTGTGCTTCGACGAATAGACCGGATATAAATTCCACGAACGGGTGTCCGCCGCCTCCAGATGAAATTCCTGGCGGATGTCCTGCAGGCGGAGTTTCTGAGAGTCCGAGAAGCCGCCGTTCATGCGAGCCGTTTCCCACGCATTGATCGTTTTGAGAATGCTGCCGCTCAAACCATTGCTCTCGACGACCCCGAGACTGGTGTTCAGAGCGAATCCGGCGTCGAAGCCCGCCGCCCGGGCCAGGAGCCACTCCGCGTCCTCCAAAGTGGTCTGTCCCGTCATGTTGAACCAACCCAACATGCGGGGCATCAGATTGCGGCTGAAGTAGTCCTGATTCTTCAGGCGATACTCCGTCTGACTCTCGCGGAAGCCGGCGTACCAGGGCTCGCCCCAATTCATCCGCGTGTAAATGTGCCAGAAATAGTGCCCGGGATTGCTGGCGTCGTTGATGCCCGTGCGAAGATCCTCACGCAGATTGTCGTACCAGGTCTTGACGAAAAGCGTACGCCCGTACTGCCCCATGCCGGTCGACCAGTTACCTTCCAGCCCGTCGAAAGAGATCTGCATGAGCCCCGTCTGGTTGTACAGATCCGCGAGCCGCCGGGCTACCTCCAGGGACAGATCTGTGTTCGTCAGGAACACCTTGTAGCCGTGGTCCATCAGCTTGGCGATCGGCGTGCCTTTGGCATGGGACGCGACCTGGGTCTGATAGGCGCCTCGTCGGCAACCGAGCAAACGCCACGGCGCCTCGGTGGACACCGATTTGTAGGAGATGAGTTCCTTGCCGATCTGCACGGTCTTGAGCGAGTTGTTCTCCATCTGGTTGAACCACTTCGGGTCCTCGATCGGGATCTCCGTCCGGGCGGCGTCGATTTCTGCCGTCAACACGCTGCTGCCGACCTTCGCCAGGCGATCGTCCGGGACCGGCGTGACGTAGGGATCGTTCGTCGTGATGAAATTGGACAGCGTGTGCACGCCCAAACGCACACCCTGGGCCTTCGCCTTCTCCACACACTCCTTCATCCCCGCCCAGCCATGCGGGAATTGACTCGGGTTGAGCTCGAAATATCCCCACGTGGAGAACGGCCCGCCGTGATAGAGGTACTTCAGGCCCGCCTGCTTGGTGAGTGCGATGGCCTGGTCAATCGTATCCTCGCCAAACCCGACGATCAGATACGCCGCAGTGGCCCCCGGCGACACCTTTCCCCAGACCCCGTCGATCATCGGATGCGGCAGCCCTTCGGCCACTTCGATCTGGCCGATCGTTTCGAGCGTTCGCCCCTCGGGACAGCCAAACAGGGCGATCTTGCTTCCCACGACGCCGCCGTCGTCAAACGCAGGAGCGACATAGTATTTGTGCGCCCAATTGCTGATGATTCGATCCTGGCTGCGATCGCGAGTGAACGCCTGGAGGACGCTGCCAAACTCGGTCTCCACAGCCGTGTCGCCCCGTCCCGGCATTATGTCGCTCTCGTCCGTCGGATAGCCGCCGAGCGTCTTGACGTTCAGCGTCTGGATGCCCAGGGCGAAACTGCCATTCCGCACGACGCCGACCGTCTCTCCGACAGTCCCCTTGATCCGCGTGGCATAGGGCCCCCAGACAACAACCTCCACCCTGTCCCTGGAATCGATCGATACGAGTTCAAACGTCACGTGGGTCGGCTTCTTCGCGACCTTGACCACCGCCATGGCGCCGGCCGGATACCGCAGGGTTAGCGTGCCCTGGTTTTCCTGATACTGCATGGCTTGAGGAGCCTGGAATTGTCCCGCGATGCGAATGCTCAGCAACGGCGAAGACTGCTGCGCAGGCACGTAGTTCTCGCCGCTGCCGCGGTCCAACAGACCCCGCACGAATCCCGTGTCATCGATCTGAATCGAGAGACACTCTGTGTCGAACGCCACGTCGGCGCACACGGGCATTGCCGACACGAGAGGAAGCACGAGACAGATCAGAGCATTTTTCCATTTCACCAACATCGCGTTTTTCTCCCAGCACAGGTCCAAACAAAAGCCCCCACGGTACGATTGTCGCACACGCCAATGGGCGTGAAACAATGGGCGTGAAAAGCAGTCTATTGAGCAGGTTGTTGATGTACCGGCGTTCCAACAAGCACCGATAGGCGTTTCATCGCGGATCTCCAATGGTCGTTGGTGTCAGACGCATACTACCGCCCACGCAGTATAACTGCGGCAATACCAGCGTCCACGCCAAATGGAGAATCCGCGAAAATCGACGTAAAGGGAGTCCGTGCAATGATTTGCGGGGGAGTGGGTGATGAAGGAATCGAACCTTCAACCGCCGCATTAAGAGTGCGATGCTCTACCAATTGAGCTAATCACCCAAGTACTTATCTTGCGGCGACTTAGGCATTCCTGCCCTCGCCGCCCATCACGTGATTGCCCGGGTTTTTGCAGAAAGACATCGAGCAACGCGTAAGTACAGGGGGTATTTTAATGAAGGACATCCGCTTTGACAAGAGGAAAAATCACAGGAGCGACGGATATTCTCACCTCCTCCGCCACCGTCGGTTCCTGAGCGGGACACGACCGTTATCGGACGCAGGTAAATCCCCATGGTCTTTCCTCACCCACCGGCCGCTCCTCACGGCCATTTGGCCACGAATCTCCGTTTCATATATTTTAGGTGGCTGTCGGCACTCGGTATCCAGCCGTCAGGCCGTGTTGTCGTGTGATTGCTGGATTATCGGCACTCAGAATCGGAGTTCGGAGCATGACGTTGAATCTCCTGGAGCCTGCGCCCAAGCCAAGTGTTTCTCAATTCACCCGGCGAGAGAGCCGATTGAATCCATAGACTGGCATTAACAGGACCTGGGAACGGATGTGATCATGCTCCAGAAGTGTACGATTCTTGGATTGGCTCTGCTGCTCGTGGGCGGCCTCGCCACCGCGTGGGTTTACAGCGAGACGCGGACCGAGCAGGCACAAACGCCGGCGACGGGAGCCAAGTATTCCCTGGGTCCGGAAGAGTACCTGGAGAAGTACGGCCGTTGGTATCAGCTCAGCCCGGAACAGCAGAACCAGCTCGTTCTGGAACTGGAGCGAGAGCGTCAGAGCAAGAGTCCCGAAGAACTCGTCCTCGAACAGAAGGCCAGGCTGCGGGCCGACCTGGAAAAACTGGCCGCCCGACAGATGGACCCCGGCAACATCGCCGACGATCTCTACGGTCCCGGCTGGGAAGACGAGATCGAGCAATACAAGAAACTGAATGAGCAGATTGAATTCGCGCAAATCACCTCCCAGGTCTGCCTGTCGATCGGCGGCGGCCTCTTCGCGGTGTGTGTCCTGGTCTGGGTGGTCCGATCCTCCGTTCGGATTGTGCGATCGTTCCGTCATCGTTCCATCGAGAAGGGCGTGAAGACCGAACCCAAAGCAGAGCTGATGGACATCGAGCCTCACGAGAGCCCGGAGAACGCCCCGGTTCCCGAGGAGCGGCCCAAGCAGGGAAGAAGACGCCTGGCCCCGTCTGGATCGGCGTCCGAATCTCCTTCCAGCGATCTCACGCTGCAGAGCCCCGTAGCGCACGAGGAGTCTCTTTCTCCGCTGGTGGCAGCCCGCGCAAGAATGCACCGCGCGTCGTCCGTGACCATACCCGAAGCGGAGGAAGGCGGCGTAGCCGTACTGCTGGCCGACGAGCCTTCCCAGGAAGCGGAGTGGTCGCCCAACGCTCAGTGGTCGGGTCATGAGGAACTTACCGTGATAACTCCGGCAGCACCGAAAGAGCCCCCGATGGCCGGCAGAGCCAAACTCTCGACAGCCAAACCTCGTCCAGAGAACACCTCCGGCGAGGAAACGGCGCTGAAAAAACAGGCCGAGAGCCTGCAGAAACAGATCGCCGAATTCAAGGAAGTGGCTCAGAGCGTGCAACAAGCGACACGCGACCAGTCCGAGCCTCTCAGCAACACGCTCAAGGAACTGGCCCAGCAGGTGTCGGCCATCCGCGAGTACGCCGCATGCCAGCAGGACCGCGTCGAGAAGCTCCAGGATGGGTACGATTGGGGCATTATCCGGACGTTCTGTCTTCGAGTGATCCGATGCGTGGACAATATCGAGAGCCGCATCGACAATCCGCCCCAAGACTGCGCGGACCTGATCTACATGGAGGAAGTTCGCGACGAGCTGCTTTTTGCCATGGAATCCAGCGGAATCGAGCAGTTCCGGCCCGAAATCAACAGCGACTACCATGGACAGGAGAAGCTCGCGGAAGCGATCAAAGAGAAACAGCCTGCCCCCAAGCCCGAACAGGCCGGCAGGATTGCCCAGGTTCTACGCCCGGGCTACCGATATATGATGGATGATGAGAACTACAAAGTAGTCAGAACTGCGCAAGTCAAGCTTTTCGGTTGATGCGGACGAGCGCGACTCGGTTGCATACAGGAGAGACACATGGGTAACATCGTCGGCATAGACCTCGGGACAACGTTTTCGTCCCTGGCAATGCTCAACACCATCGGCAAGCCGGAAATCGTTCCGAATGCGGATGGAGATCGGCTGACCCCGTCGGCGATCTTCTTCGATGAGGACAACGGAGGCATCATCCGCGTCGGCATCGAAGCCCTCAACTCGCGGCACCTCAACGCCGCGCGATCCGTTCGCTGGGTCAAGCGTCACATGGGCGATCCGGACTTCAAGGTATCCATCGACGGCAAGGACTGGACGGCCACGGAGCTGTCGGCGCTGATCCTCAAGAAACTCCAGCAGGACGGCTCCGCCCAGGCCGGCGAGATCCGCGACGCCGTGATCTCGGTGCCCGCTCACTTCGACGAAATCCGCCGCAAGGCGACGATGGACGCCGGCACCGCAGCCGGGTTCAACGTGATCGGCATCGTGAATGAGCCCGTCGCGGCCGCCTTGTGTTACGCGACGACCCGCGACGTCTCCGGGCGGGTCCTCGTCTACGAC
>CALMMH010000413.1 GCA_937868145.1 uncultured Phycisphaerales bacterium | reverse complement strand
CCTCCAGGCTGGTGGCCCCAATGCGACAAACTCCCGACGCGAAGCGTCGGAATCCACGTTTGTCGGTCCCACAATTCTGTGAAGAACCCAAAAAAGATACGGCCTCGGGCAGAAGTGCTCTGCCCGAGGCCGTGTTTGCTCATGTTCTTTGGCCGATATTTGTCCATCCCAGGCGCCTGATAAGGGCCAGCTCAGCACGCGACTGCGACGGACACAATCGGGCGGGATAGGCGTCCCGCACCGCTGCCATACACGAACGGCTTACGCCATTCCGCGTTTGCGAATCCAACCCACCAGACCAGCGCCAAGGCCGCACAGAATCACGGCGCCAGGAGCAGGCACAACCGGCGGAACCGGCGGAACCGGGGGCTCCGGCTCATCGATGGAGTAGTTGACGGTGATCGACGACGAATTGAACGCCGACCACGCATCGTACCACGTGGTGTTGCCGACAAACAGACTCAGGCTCATGTTCGCGTTTCCATCTGCCAGTTTCGCCAGCAGAGCGGGCGAAAGAACGAACGTGCTGTTAGTCGCAGCGGCGCCGTAGTTGAGGCGACCAACGAGATCGCCATCCAAATAGAGGTCGTGATTCTCATCACCGCCGGCAGCAACGCCGGTGGCATTCACAACCACCGTGGCGCCGGTGATCGTCGGCGTACCATCAGCGACGAACTCGGCCAGCTTAGTAGCCCAGTTGAACGACCAGCTGATCTGGGACGGAGACGCGGGGTAGTTGCTATAGTTCGCACCCCCGAGCGGAGCGGTGGTTTGGTCCCTGAACACGGTATCCGTGTAGTCGGCGTTCGCCACGCCCGCGGCCACAAGGACCATCAGGGTTAACATTGTTCCTTTCACAATCTTCTCCATAGCACTCTCACCTCCAAAAACTTCTATACGACCACATTTCTTCTTCACGGCTCATAGACGCTACGGGCCGCTGGGGACCCTACAATGTCCCTGACACTCCACGGCCGGCCCGTGCATCGACACACGTCGTAGAGCCGGCAGCAAGCCCCGGAAGGCAACACACTGCGAGCCATGATATGGTGCTGCTCTTCATCACGCTCCTCCTCAACCTTCTCCTGGGCCTGCCTCAAAACACACTACACTTCTTCGGCTCCTCTACGAGCCGGAACTCCTGCTGCGAGACACGGGACGGTAACAGCCTGCCAGAAGGACCCTGCGCGCACCGATCCTCCCTCGCAAGGCAATCAAACCGGTCTCGGGTTCCTTCCTGGGGGACCACGCGGCAACTGCGCAAACACAAACGTAGACATCTCAAACCGATACGTATCCGACTTCGAAGCCGAAACACATCCACGTCCGCAAGACGCCTGATGGCACATCGAGAGCAGAGAGAGAGCTGCCTTTCCCAGGGATGCAGAACCGCGCTGCGTCACATCCTCGACGGCGCGATCCGCCTTCCCGGAGAAATCTCCGCAGTGTCCCGCACAGAAAACCCGTGCGAGCGACCAACATCTCCCCTGTTTCTCCACCACCGCTCCTCCTTTAGACTCGAGCGTCACTACTCCCGGACACCTAACAGGGCATGGCATCCGAACCCTACGAAAACGAACCCACTCTCGCAAACCAGCACTGATCCTCACTGATCAGGCGTGTGGGTCCTCGTCCCGTGAGGTCGATCAAGTATGTCCATTGTACGCTTGGAGGTCAGCCCTGTCAAGCTATTTTGCCCAAGCCACCCAGGATAACACGGAATCTTCTTCCATTAACCCCCAAACCATCCAGGCACTGAGGAACCACACAGGGTATTACAGGACCATCCTGGATGCTCAATACCACTAAAGAACTACTCCTTATGGGGTATACGATGGCTATAAAAAAACCTCTGCATGGAGACCCCTCAATCTCCAGGGCAGAGGTACTATTTCCGTCACAGCAATCCGTCGGGCATGCACGAACGGGCTTGCCACGCGTCACGGCGCGATCTGTCCCTCCGACAGGCCCTGCGCCTCGCTGACGAATCGAAGAAGCATATTCATCTTGTTTCTGACCTTCACCTTGCGATAGATATTCCGAATGTGCGTCTTCACCGTCCCCGGCTGAATACTCAGTTGTCCGGCGATGCTGCCATGCCGGAGTCCCTGGCACACCAGTTCGGCGATCTGCACCTCACGAGGAGTCAGGTCGTACCGTCTGGAAAGATAAGACCACTGTTTCTGATCGAGAAGCATCGGAGATTGTCCCCAGTCGGGTCCGGCCGCTCGCACCGATCCATCGCTCTGGAAATCCTCTGACGGCGTCATTTTTGCCCCTTCTGCAGTTGTTCGAGAAGGAGTCTGGCTTCCGTCCAATCACTTGACCCCACGCCGACCAGATCCTGCGAGTCGAACCCCGTCTTGAACCGGTCCATCTCTTCCTGAAGCGACAGCGCATCCCTGAGCACTTTGATCGCATGCGTTCTGCGCCCCACTTCCGCGTGCTCTCTGGCCAATTGGACATTCTTGCCGTTGAGGGAGAGAGCGACTTTGAGATGCTCCAGCGCCTCGGTCTTGCGATTCATTGCGGCGTACACACGGGCCAGGTGGAACTGCGGCGCCGCCGACTGCGGCGAGTATGCAGGGAACAGCTCAAGGCATTTGCGAAGGTCCGCCTCGGCCTTCTCGTGATTCCCCAATCGATAATGCACCACGCCGCGGGTGTCGAGAAGATCCATGTAGTCGGACACGAGCGTGAGACCTCGATTGGCCAACTGCAACGACTCCTGCATCGTCTCCGGCGACGCGGTAGGCGACTCGCAAAGCAGCCACGCAAGATTGTTGATCGCAATGACGTTGTTCGGGTCCACAGCGAGAAGCCGACGATTGAGCCGGGTTGCCTCTTCGTCTCGCCCTGCGTCCTGCATCAGCATGCCCAGCAGCAGCAGTGTGGACACTGAATCCGGATTGGGCTCCAGGATCATCCGGAGCTGGTCCTCCGCCATTTGGAGGGCCTCCCGGTCGCCGCTGCCGGCGAGGATGCGAGCCATGTTCGTCGCGGTCTCGGCGTCTTTCGGATTCGTGGTGCGCCACAAATTCACGAGTTGGTTGACCTCGGTCCACCGCCTCTCTTTTCGAAGCAACTGTCCCAGAGTCATCACCGGAGTCGGATCGTTCGACTCCGCGGTGATCAACGTCTCGAAGAGCGTCTTGGCCTTGTCCCGCTGCTGATCGGCATACAAGGCGGCCGCCAGCGCGATTTCGCACCGCCGTCGCGCCAATCCTGTGAAACTCGCCAATTTGCCGTTCAGCAGCTCCACAGCCTTCTCCGACCGATCCGCCCGGGCGTAAGCGTCGGCCCATTCGATGAGAATCCCGACATCGTCGGGGTATTGCGCCGCCAGGCTCGGCAAAGTCGTCAGAGCCGCCACGGACGGCGAGAGCCTCTTTTCAGCAATGGCCTTCAGCAGAAGCAACTGCTTGTTCTGTTCGTTGTGCGCCAGACCTCGCGTGGCGTAATCCATGGCTCGACCGGGCTCGTCCTGCTGAAGTTCGAGCTGCACCATCACCTCCCATCCCCTGGCGTACTTGGGATAGTCGGCCGTAACCTGCCGCAGAAGCCGGCGGGCTTCCTCGATGGCCGGACCGGTGGCCCGCATCATCAGAATCTGAGACTTGAGCACCACCGCCTCGGGATCCTTCTTCTCCGACGAGTTCGGCTGCCCGGCCAGCATCTTGTCGAGCATGCCCTCCGCCTCCCTCAGAAGCGTCTGCTTGCCGGACGCCATGAACAGAGAGATGGCGAGCTTTTGTATCCGCGTCTCCTGCGGCTCCAATGCCAGCGCCTGCCGGGCATCGGAGATCGCGTCGGCCGTACGGCCCAGGGCGGTGTAGATCCTGGCCCTCGCCTCCCACGGCCCGACGTTCTGAGGCTCCAGCGCGACTGCCTGTCCGAGATCTTCCAGAGCCTTGTCGGCCTGCCGCAGATCGATATACATCTCCACACGCAACAGGTAGGCCGCCGCGTTGTGCAGCTTGTCAACCATCTCGTTGCAGATCTGGAGGGCCTTGTCCGTGTTTCCCTGCTGAACATAGAGCCGGATCTGGGCACGGGCCACCAGAATCGAATCCGGCTGCTTGACCTTCAAATCGTCCAGAATCGCCTGGGCTTTCGCGAACTCCTTCTTGAGGACCAGAACGCGGGCGTATGAAAGCTGGAGCGTCGCGTCATTGGGATCCTGCTCCACGAGTTGCTGCAGCGTGTTGGAGGCCGAGGCCAAATCCCCCCGGCGGAAGTCGTTGTCGACTTGCAGACGCTGCAAGCCCGGAGCGATCAGATCTTGCTGTCCCACCTTGTCCAGGATGCCTTGGGCCTCGTCGAACTCGTTGGCCTTGTGCAGGGCGGTAATCAGCCGCACCAACACCTGAGTGTCGTTCGGCGTCCGGGCAAACGCCTCACGGTATGTGGTCAGGGCCAGTTGCGGCTCCCCGGCCATCTCGTAGGCTCCTGCAAGAAGCAGCCGGCTCGCCTGGTCCTCGGGATTGGTCAACAGGTTCTCCTGGAGGAGCTTGACGACCTGCGCGTAGATGCTTGTGCTCCGAAGGGGCACATTGGGATCCGGATGCTCGATGGCCTTCCGGAACTCCGCGCTGCGGATCCAGAGCCGGGCCTGCTCGTAGCGCCATTGGGTGCCCTTCTCATCCTCCAGGGCCTTGATTTCGTCGATGATTTTTTGCGACTTCGGCTCGTCCTTCGCGATGGATTCGCAGGCCAGCAGCAGACGCTTGGGCTGAATATCGCTGGGGAACTGGACCGTCAGCTCCGTGAGCCACTGGCAGAGTTTCTCCTTTTCCTGCCATCGGTAGTAGAACTCGGAAAGCAGCAAGCCCAAATCGCGACGAGCCCCCGGCTCCTGCATCCGGGCCAAAGCGTCCTTGATCGTCGATTCGCATTCCGACCTCTGGTTCTTCGCGTCCAAGAGCAGCGCCACTCCGCGAACCGGCTCCACTGCTTGGGGAAACGCGACGATGGCCTTCTGGAACAGGGCCTTGGCCTGGTCATCCTGGCCTTGAGCCGCACAAAGCTCCGCACGACGCAGCATCAGCCGGATGTCGGAAGGATACTTGCCTTCCAGTTCACTCAATATCGTGGAGGCCTCGGAAAACTTCTCCTGCATCATGGCCACTTGAACCCGCAAAAGCTGGACAGCCATGGCCTCTTCACTAGCCTTGTCACTGGCCTTGTCGAGATCGGCCAGGCGGGTCTCGATACTCCGCCAAGCCTGCTCCTTGCTCTCGGGCGAACCGGTCGCAACAGCCAGAAGGTAGGTTCGAGCCTGAAGTTCCAGTAGGGTGGCCTCCAACAGAATGTCGGGCGAGCTGCGGCCGGCCTCCAGAATCTGAGGGGTCTGCTCCAGAACCCTGGACCACTTGCCGACTCGGGCAAACAATTGCGCCAACTGCAGACGGGCGCGAACGTATTCCGGTTGAGGCGAGGAGTCGACCTGCGCCTGATTTTTCGACGCCGGACGCTTGGACAGCAGAATCTGAAGCTGGTTGATCGCCGACTGGACGTCGCCCAGCCGGGCGAGCCCCAGGGCCATCTGTCTGTACACCTCCTCGGGGATTCGCGTGCCCAGAGCGATCGCCCGCTGCCAATGTCCGATGGCATCCCGGATACGACCCTGCCTCTCGGCCAACAACCCTGCGAGATAGGCCCCCCCCGCCGGATCGATGTCCTGCCCTTTCATCTGAGACAGGTATCCCTCGACTTTCTCCAAATGTCCTGAGAGAATGAGCAAGTGCGCCGCCACGGACATGAAGTCCCATGGCTGGGCCCCCAGCGACTTCATTCCTTCCTCAGCGACCATGTACATTTCGTCCTGGGAACGGCTCTCGACGGCCAACTCGGCCCACGTTTGCCAGAGCCGAACTTCGGTCGCGTCGATCTCCCGCAGGGCCTGGAGCTGCGTTCGGGCCTGCTCCCAGGCCTTGGCATTGATGAATTCGCGAATCACACGAAGGCGAACCATCTTATCGGACAGATCGCACGCCGCGGCCCGCGTCAGATCGGCCAGAGCCTGGTCCTTGTTCCCCTTACGAAGATGGTGGCTCGCCCTGACGGCATATGCGAGGGCGGAATCCGGGTTCTTCGTCACCGCCTCATCGAACCAGGCGTCGGACGCCCGATCCGCGGCCTCGGGCCGAGCATCCGCCGCAAATCCCATGAATTCGTAGGCCAGAATTTCGCCGGGATATTTATCGAGGATCGCCTTCGCTTCCGCGATCGCCTGGTTGAACTTGCGTTGCTGCCACAAAGCCTGTGCATACAGGCGGCGCAGGCCGGGGTCGTCCCGCCGTTCCAAATGACGTTCCGCCGTGGATTCCGCCTCCGCAGGCGCTCCCATGCTCAGGTACACCTCCGCGAGACGTCGCGCCGTCTCGACGTCGTCCGGCTTGAAACGCAGGGCATTCCGGTACGCCGCAATGGCCATCTGGACATTGCCTTGAGTGACGGGGCGCCGGTTCAACTGGGCCTCGGCGTACTGGATCAGGACCGACGCATCCTGATTGTTGACCGCCAGATAGCGACCGAGTTGGTCCGCGGCCTCATCCCATTGCTTGGCCTCAAACGCCTTCTGTCCCCGCGGAAGGGCTTGCTCGGCTTTCGTGGTCTTTTGCCAGCTATGCAGTCCGAAAACCGCGATCACGAAGACCACTACGGCCACGAACAGAACGATCGCCAGTTTCCAGTTGAAGTATCTTGTCGCCATTGAGCCGCCCTTTCCCACTACAAAAGAAGGTTTCTCCGTGACTGCCCGGACCGTCGTCTGCGACCCCAAAGACCCGAACGAAGACGCGGATCCGGCAGAGCCTCGCGCATCCTTCTCAGAACTGATTCACGAAATTCTCAACCATTCTCCGGAACGTCCGCCAGCAGATCCATAGATCCTGCCTCGGCGAGAGATCCCGGACGTATTTTGTATCGAAGTGGATCCACTCCTGGAAATCCTTATGCGCCGCACGGGTCCGGCACACCTGCCACAGTCCCGTGATGCCCGGCCGCACCGAGAGTCTCGCGTCCCGCCAGGAT
This sequence comes from uncultured Phycisphaerales bacterium, assembly GCA_937868145.1. GTDB lineage: Bacteria > Planctomycetota > Phycisphaerae > Sedimentisphaerales > Anaerobacaceae > PLanc-01. The sequence goes on along the minus strand of CALMMH010000413.1, from coordinate 4,026 downwards.
GCGCACAACGTGTTTTCAGATTCCGGAGACGGCCTGGGGCCCACGACGCTCATCTGCCCGCACAGCACGTTGTAGAATTGCGGAATCTCGTCCAGGTATGTCTCCCGAAGAAACCGCCCGACCGCCGTGATACGAGGATCGTCGGCCATCTTGAATTGAGGGCCGTCCACCTCGCAGACGAATCGCAGCTTGTCCTGCATCTTGTCGGCGCCTTGCCGCATCGTGCGGAACTTGATGCAATCGAACATCTTGCCATGGAATCCCTGACGCTTGTCGCGGAAGAACACCGGACCCGGAGAGCTGAGCCGGACCGCCAGGGCGATCACGGGAATCACCGGTATGAACAAAGCCAACACCAGGGCGGCGGCCATCACGTCCGCGATTCGCTTGAACCATCCGGCGTAGGAGAATCCGGGCCATGTCCGGAAGGCATCTTCCTGGCAAGCCCACAAGGACTCCTCGGGCCATCCGTCACCTCGGGCCGGTTCGCCCTGCGTTCGACCGCCGGGTCGCTCCGCCTCCACGGCCAAACAACTTCGAAGCACCCGTCCGGATTCCACGGACACGTTGGCGCCTACAATGGAAGAGTCCACCACGGCGTTCCGCCGGACCACGCTGCCATCGCAGAGGATCGCGGGACCGACGATCACCGCCCCGGGCTCGACCGTAACCTGCTCCCCCAGCGTCACCGGCCCGATGAAGCGAGGCTCATCCGGCGCGACAGCCCGACCGTTCGCCTGCGTCGACGCGCGACTGTCGCTCGCAGGCGCCTTCAGGACCGCCCCGCATACGGCCAGAATTCCTTCCTCGGACTCCAGATCCAGGGCCGTTCCGGCCAAGGCAATCCCCCGCGCCGTCAGTCCTGCGGCCCGGCACTCTTCCAGCACCACGCGAAATTCCGCCAACAGGTTCGGCCTGACCACCGCCTCAAACGCCTCCGGCCTCACCAGCAGATGGTGAGGCCACTTCACCGGCATGGGCATGGGGGCCGCGGAATCCGCAAACATCCGTCGGTATCCGACCAGTTCATTCTCCGGCGTGAGCCGGACCCTCTCCCGGTAGGCAAGCAGACTCGGGACGGCGTTCACGGCGATGACATCGGCCTTCCCCAACGCCAGAACCTTCGCCAGCAAATGATGGTTCACGCACGTCGCAAATCGACCGTCCGTAACCACAATCCAAGGACGGTCGCCCGAACCATCCGGGTCCCCGAGGCGATCGGTTTGCAGTTCATCGCGAGAGCTCGTCGTGAAAACACCGGCGGGCACGTCGGCTCGCCATGTCGGTGGAAGAATCCACTCGGCATCCCGCGGGCTCGTCCAGCCGGTCACGTCGACCGAGCCGACGCTCGCGCGTCCGCGCCACAGGTACTCCAGACCGTCCAGGAGCACCCGGTTCAACGGACTCGTAGCCAGGGCGTACCGCAGCAGTTCTACGCCGCCGGCGCCGTTGTCTCCACGCTCTCGAATGACAATTGCCTGCATAACCGATCAGATCACGTCCCCAGGTTTCGTTTCCCCGTCAGAGTCTCAGGTCTCCTTCGGACGATCGCTGCTTTCCGGATTGGCGGGCGCCGTCATCAGCAATTTCTTGGGCTTGCCGCTCTTGCGGCCCGCCGGCGCGCTTCGCGGCCGATAGGTGTAGGAATGCCGATACAGTCCTTGATCCACGGGAACATTGCTCAGCACGGCCCCGAGAATGCGCGCCCGAATGCGAGTGAACCGTTCTTTGGCTTCCCTCAGATCCGGCGCGGTCGTCTGGCCGGCGAAACTGACAAGAATCACGGCGTCGGTGAGCTTGGCCCAGACCAGAGCGTCCGGGAAGGCGAGCACCGGGGGACTGTCGACGATCATGTGATCGTATTCACGGGACAGCCTCTCCATCTGTTCGGACGCCGTGGGAGACGTCAGCATTTCGTACGGATCGCCGGTATGGCGGGGATTCGCGGCCAGGACATGGAGTCCGCTGGACGGCAGCACGCAGACCGACCCGTTGGTGGCTTCTCCCAGCAGGACGTTCTGAAGACCGCCGGTGTTGTTGAGCACGTTGAGCATGTGCCCGATGTCGGGCTTGCGAAGGTCGCCGTCGATCAGCAGCACCTTCTTGCCCGACTTGGCCAGGCTCGTCGCCAGATTGACCGCGAAGGTGGTTTTGCCCTCTCGCATGCCGGGGCTGCTGATGACCAGTCTCTTGGGCATTCCGCCGTTGTACAGCATCCCCAAATTCGTGCGGATCGTCTGATAGTCGCCGGCGATTTGCTCGGCGAACAAGGCCGGTTTCATCGCCCGGGAACTCGTCGTGGTCCCCAGAATCGGCAGATCCACCTGTCGGATGACATCCGCCGGGGTTTGCAGCGTCCTGTCCATCTTGTCCCGCAGGAGCGCCAGCCCCAGGCCGCAGGCCAGGGCCCCGAAGACGGTCATCGCGGCATACTTCGGACGGTTGTCATCCTTCCCCTTCATCTCCGCCTGGGAGGCGATCTGCACGCGCGGCCGGCGGTCCCGTTCCATCTCAAACCACTTGAGGCGGCGGTTCACCTGGTCCAGCATTTCCTCGTCCATGGTCAGCTTCCGCTGCAAGTCCTGGATGTCGAGATTCGTATTGCCGACCTTCACCGTCTTGACTTCCTGGTCGCCCAGCGCACGCACGATCTCGTCGATGCGCGCTTCGATCTGGGTCCTCTCGGCCTTGGCCTGAGTCACCCGCTGCTGCGCGGCCTCTTTGAGCCTGTTCTCCAGATTGCTGTCGAACTCCTCCGCCAGGGTCTTCTTGCATTGCTCCAACCTCGCCTGGAAAGCCTTCAGAACGGCCTCCCGCTGCGAGTAGATCGGGTTGGCCGGCAGGGTCGTCTGCTGGGCCGCGATCAGGTCCTGCTCCATCTGGACAATCCGCTTGGACAACTCCTCCACCATCGGGTCGGAGTTGACGTGAGCGGTGCGCGCGGCGACGATCTGCTCGGGAGCCATCTCGAGCTTCTCGGTCTTCTCGTACACCCCGATGTCCGCCGTGAGCCGGATCTTCATCGCCTCGAGCTGCGTCAGATCGAGCTGCAATTGGGCTTGGCGGTTCATCTCCATATCCCGGCGAGGATCGAGCACGGTCGTTCCATACTCGGTCGCCAGATCCCGGATCTTGGTGCGCCACTCGATGATGCGTTTCTCAATTTCGTTCCGCTGGGTCTCCAGAATGATGATGTTCTGGCTTTCGCTGGTCGTGGCGTTCACGCCGTACTGGCCCACGTAGTTGCGCAGAAACGAGTTGACGATGGCCCTCGCCTCTTCCACGTTCTGGCTTCTCATCGAGACCGCCATCAGTTCCGAGTCCCGAAGATAGCCCGCCGTGATCTTCTGATCCGCGATGGCCTTGCGAAGAATCTGGTCGGGCAGATCGTTGGCGTCCTTGGGGAGAATCCTTGCGAGAAGCTTTTCGATCCGGTTGCTGGGCCTTCCGCTGAAGAAGTCGAGGTTTCGCCCCGCCAGATCGTCGACGACCTTCTGGATCCCCTTCTCGTCGTTCATCAACAACACAGCCTGCGTGTTGACGAACTGCCCATAGTTGGCCGCTTCATCGGGCTGGACCTCGCCGGTCAGCACGCCGCGAACCAACGGGACGACGCGCACCATGCCCTGCACGACGTAGACGGGTTCGACGAAGAACCACACCGCGGGCAAGCCCATGGCGCAGATCACCAGCGTCACGGCCAGGACGATGGGCCATCGCCTGCGGACGCTCTCCATCAGGTTCGTCGTCGGGGGGGCTTCCTGGACCTCGGCCGGGGGCTCGTAGACGATCGGCTTTTGCTCGATCACCTGATCCAGATACTTCTCCAGGTTGTTCATAGATCTGTTCTCCCACTATTAAGGGTCTGGTACATGTTGAGGTTGTCGCCGGGAGACGATGGCCGGCTCGATCTGCACCGGCGGCGTGATCAGCCGGGTCAGAACCCACAGCTCACCTACCACCATCGCCAGCGCCAGGGGCATCATGGCGTATCCGCCATAGTCGTGGAACCCCTGTCTCCATTCC
>CALMMH010000412.1 GCA_937868145.1 uncultured Phycisphaerales bacterium | reverse complement strand
GACCACGCGGTGCAGGAGGGTTTCATTCACGCGGTCCACCGCAGCCTGATGCTCGTGGACGATTCGGCCGAGACCTTGCTGGACCGGCTGGCAACGTACGAGCCCCCTTTGGTGGACAAAGTCGCCTGGGCGACGAAGCTGATGAAGGACGTATAGGGGCTGACTTGCGAGGGAGTGCCTACACATCTCGGGCACTCACATCAGGATAACAGCCCTCGGATGCGGTCGAATTCAACGCACACCTGGACCAGCGAATCCGGAGGGGCCATCAATCTCTTTCCTTCCTTGCATGCCGTGGCCAACTTGTCGACCAGTGGATGACATGCGGATTCAGACCCCTTGAACGCATGACTTGCCTTGTATTGCTGATCCTCACTCACCGTGATGCCGTCGAGATATGCCAACCACGTTTCGATATGCCATTTCGGTATCACGTAGACGACGGCCTCGTTGGCCTGACGACCAGCGACGGGAGGTTGCGCCTGCCGGCAGGCATCATCCAATTCCTTGTGGTGAGCCAACACGGTTCCTGTATCGGCGTCGATCACCACAATGAGAATGGTCCTGGCATGACGGGTTCGGCATGCCTTCAACTGATCCGGGTACTCGTCCCGTACATGCTTCTCACCCGCTCCTCCGGAACCGGTGTGTGGATATGGGATCACCCGGATAGGAGGCTCCTTGATTCCCCAACCTCTCTTGAGAAACCGGCGTATGAAGACTTCCTGGAGACGGTCTTCGCACAGGACGACAATCTCAGACGCTCTGCTCATTCTCCCACCCTCTGGCCATGGTCTCCGCCGCAGTGAGGCCGTTCGTGATAGGGAAGGGTTTTGTTTGGGTATGGCCTGCCTCGGAACGGTAGAACAGGATTTCACTGCCATCCACCATCTTGTTAATCGCTTCGGGGTGGTGCGAGATGATGATCGCCTGGCGATCTCGTGATTCCTGACATAGATCCCGCAACTCTTGCAGCCACGGCTCAACCTCTCGGAGGCAGATGAAGTTGTCCGGCTCATCGATGATGAGGACGGAATGATTGTACTTTAGCAGGGACAGGATAACATGCAACATCACCAGTTTCCGTTGGCCGTCCGACAGATTTCGGAAACGGATGTCGCCAAAAGTGAACCTGGCGGTCAATCTGCGCGCGTCACCGAACTCGGGAAGGCTCAACGACGTGAATTCCGGCAACACGCGCTTGAGGGCGTCGAATACCTCGCTGCCGATCTCGGGGTTCTCCTGGATCACATGGCGATACCACTGCGCAAAGTTCTGTGCATATGGCTGGAGACGACTTGTCTCTCCTGTCGCAATATCCTCCACCAATGCGGGGATGGGGTGAACGAGCAGCCACTTGTTCCGCACCGTCCGTCGGAATTGGATGAGTGGTTTGTTGTCATCACGTTCGCCGATTGTAGGGATGACGGATCGCGTCCAATCCGCGCCGAAGTGTGTGCCCTGTTCGGTTCGCCCGGTAGATCGGTTGAGCCGAAACAGATGGGCTTCACTGTGCTCGAAGAGGAAGAATGTTGCGTCATTCCATTTCAGTTGCTCCTTCTGGATATGGCATCGGCGTCGATCCCGATCACACTCGACGATCAGTTCGTACTCGTACTGATCCTGATCGATGGTCATCGTGAAACCAATTGTCTGTGCATTCTTCTTCTGCCAGAGTGTCAGGTCGTCGGGCGAGAAGATGTCCTCCACACTGTCGCCGTCGAGCACGTGTTGAATCTTGTACAGCACGTCGATCACGGACGATTTGCCCGTTCCGTTGGCACCCAGCCACAACTGGTTTGCTTGCAGGTCGATCTTGAAGTTCACCAGGCAGCGAAAATTGTCTATATACAGTTTATTGATCATGTCTTGGCCTTTCCTGGGGTCAGGACGCACGTCCATGCATCATCCATCCAGTGATTCCCATTCAGAAGGATATGATACACAGCTGAGGACCTCTCGGCAAGCGGCTGGAAACACTCGATGCGGATGGTCCTTTGGGGAAATGATGGGCAGCCAGCGGAAATCGCATGACTTATCGAACTGATTGCGTTACAGTCGGTAATGCAGGCAGGTGCGAAAGCAGATAGGTTGTTGAAATTCGTGTTTTTTTTCGACCCACAGGGTCTGTGAACGGAGACGATTTGGCAAAAAACCAGTACAGCTTCGAGAAACGCAGGAGAGAGATCGAGAAAAAGAAGAAAAAAGAGGAGAAAGAGGCCAAAAAAATCGAAAAGAAGGACTCCTCGTCGGACGAAAGTCCGGACTCTCCCGCTCCCGAAGATTCCGGCGCAGCGGATCAAGGCGAACCGGCCTAAAGCTTGCGCCCTCTAGGGGGGCGTGAACGCCGAGACGATAACGGAGACTCGATCGAACGCCGCTCTGGCCGTTCAGATCGTTCGAATCGTCCGGGTTGTGGCCCACATCTGAGGATTTCACCGAGGCGTCCATACAGACAACACGCGATATGGACGGCCCCTTCTCTTTCTTTGCTCCTTCCCGATGCTATAATACCGGTGCAGTTGGCGGCCGAGGATGCGCCGGCGACGGGAACAGTGTGGGTTCTGTGCGAAGGGCGTGTATGCGCGTGATTCTGACGACGGCGTTTCTGCTGTGTTGCAGCAATGTTTTCATGACGTTTGCCTGGTACGGGCATCTGAAGAACCTCTCTCACAAGCCGTGGATTCTGGCGGCCTTGATCAGTTGGGGCATCGCGTTTTTCGAGTACATGATCCAAGTGCCGGCCAACCGGATCGGGCACGAAATGCTTAACGTCGGTCAGCTCAAGATTCTTCAGGAGGTCATCACGCTGGCGGTGTTCGTGCCTTTCTCCGTACTGTACCTCAAGGAGCACCTTCGCCTGGACTACCTCTGGGCGGGTCTGTGCATCCTCGGGGCGGTGTTCTTCATCTTCCGGGAAAAGTTGTTCGGGGCGTAAGAACGCGGATGTCCGTGTTTGAAAGGGGAGCTCGAATGGTTGCGGACGACGGGCGAGACGCTGCGGCGTGGTACTCGCAGGAAACGATCGAATCCTGGGACCAGATCGAGGAGCGGCACAAGCGATATTCGTGCATGCCGCCCGGCCCGGACAGCTACTGGATCTTCCGCGGCGACAAGCCGGAGGCGGCTCTGGCGACCAAGCTTGAGCAGGCCTTCGCGGATTACGGTGTGCCGGAATCCAAGATGCGCCAGTACGAGATGGAGATGATCCGCGAGTTCCAGCGCAAAGGCGGGCTCTATCTCGACCGTGAACCGGACAAGGACGACGTGCTCGAGTGGCTGGCCATCATGCGGCACCACGGCGCCCCGACCCGCTTGATCGACTGGACCTATTCGTTCTATGTGGCGGTGCACTTCGCGCTGGCTGACGACTTGGAAGGGGCCGTCTGGGCTTTCAACGCCGCGAAGGTCAACAAGCCCGAGTTGGTGAGAACCGCCGTCGCCGGCCACGGCGGCAGCGACTTCCTCGACCAACTGCAGCGGAGGTTCTCCGGCATGGACAACGTGCTGACCCTCCGCCAGCAATGGGATAAGCTCGACCACCTGGCCATCGCCTCCTATCTCCTGCTGACCGAGCGTCCGGTGCCGCTGGTGTTCGCGATGAACCCGTTCCGGCTCAACCGCCGGCTGATCATCCAGCAGGCGCTGTTCCTGATCTCCGGCGACATTCGCCTGCCGTTCGTCGAGAATCTCCGACAGAGCTACGGACGCGACGACGTCGCGATCCGCCGTCACATGCACAAGATCGTCCTGCGACCCGACAAGAAGGAACGAAACCGCATCCTGCGAGAGCTGCGAAGCATGAACATCGTGACGGAGGTCCTGTTCCCCGACCTCTCCGGCTTCGCCCGTTCCCTGGTCAACCGCCTGGCCTATGCGGATGTGTACTGAAAGGCGGCAGCTTGCGAAGGAATGCTTTTCGTCGATTGTGAGGAGGGATCACTCCGATTCCTTGGGCGGTTCGACGGTCCCTCGTTTCTGGAGGAACTGGGCCGTGAGCCAGCAGAGCAGAGCCCAGATCAGGCCGAAACTCCAGCCGGCCAGGACGTCGGTGGGGTAATGCGCGCCCAGGTAGATCCGGCTGGCGCCCACGAGCAGGCTCACGATCAGGGCGACGGTGATGAAGTAGACCTTGAAGCGAAGGCGGGTGCTCGTCCGGGCCAGGAGCACGCCCAGCGTGAGGTACACGATCGCCGAGAGCATGGAATGTCCGCTGGGGAAGCTCGCCGTCATGACGTGCGTCGCGGCGGAGGCGAACTCCGGCCGAGGGCGGGCGAAGGCGTTCTTGAGAAGTAGCGAAACCGCCAGGCCACCGAGCGTGGCCGCCGCCAGGAGGGCGAGCATGCGGTAGCGCTTGCGTATGAACAGGTATCCACCGCAGGCAATTGTCACGAGCGCAAGCACCGTGATGCTGCCGAGGGCGGTGACGTCCCGCCACATGTCCTCAAACCACTCCGGTCCGATTGGATCGGTCATATCGCCCGGCGTGCGAAGGTGTCGGAGGACCCATTCGTCGTATTGCTGCGTGGTTCCTTCGAGCACCTCGTCGGCCAATTCGGCCGCCAGCCAGCCGGTGACGACGATGATGGCCAACACGATCAGCATGAAAAGATCGACGTTTCGCCGGAGCCAGTTGTAGGTCCCCAAGGTCTTGTCCGTCAGCTTGTTGATTGCGTCTTGTCTCACGGCAGATGATCCGTCCCGTCCGATTCGTTCCCGAACACTTGTCACACGGGCAGCGATTGTACCGGCGGTCATCTCCCATGTCCACAGCGCGTCAAGGGGCGGTCTAATGCCATCGGGCGCCGCGTTCGCCGGCGCCGACCGCGTGCTCTTCCGGCGTCGGCTGCGGCCGGGACGGCGGCGTCGGAACATGGACGGTCTCGTACATCCCGCCCACGATTACGCCAAAGAGCAGGTGCGAAGCGACGAAGGCCACCGTGGTTATGACGCCGTAGTTGATCGCGTAGGGGCCGGGAGGGGTGATCTGATCCGGCATCGCCGGATGGAACGCCGACATTGCCGCGAAGAAGACCCCGGCGACCGCGGTATGGATAGCCCCGCCCACGAGGCCCAGCCGCCAATCGGCCCGCCGCAGGCCCTCGAATACGCCTGCGTAGACCAAGGCGATCACTCCGCTGACGATCAAGCCGGCGATGAAGCCCAGCGCCCAGGCGTCTGTCGATACTTGTCCGGTGAACAACGATCCAACGATCATGCAGAGGTTTAGCTCTGTTGCTCCGATCGCCCGCAGGAGGATCGTCAGAGCCACCATTACGGCCCAGCCGATCATGCCTGCTGCGAATGCCAATCCGACCCTCATGATAGTGCTCCTCATTGATGGTTTTTCGAAACCTCAACACTCCCGTGCTCTCGTACGTCAGCGGGTGGTGCGGGCTTGTGGGCAAATGGCTCGTTCGGGCGGAGAGAATCGCGCAGGCCGTACTCGCAGGTATGCCGAGGGTCGACAAACGCCGGCGGATCTGGCATCATGGGAAGTCATGCTTTACTTGTGGCTGACCATTCTGGTTCTGCTCAACGGCCTGTGGCTGATTCTGGTGCTGTTCAGCCTGCCGGGCACTTGGTTCATGCTGATCACGACGGCGTTGTTTGCCTGGTGGCGATGGGACGAGGGTCTGTTCTCGGGGTGGACACTGATTGTCGTGGCGGTCTTGGCCTTGGTCGGCGAACTGATCGAATTCCTGGCCGGGATGGTCGGGGCCCGGAAGGCCGGAGCCAGTTGGCAGGCGTCCATTATAGGATTGTTCGGTGCTCTCATCGGGGCAGTGGCGGGCACCGTCGTCTTTCCGGTTCCCATCGTGGGCACGGTCGTGGGCACCTGCCTGGGCGCGGGCCTCTGTGTCTGGGCCGTCGAGGCCTCGCGAGGAGAGCGCCCGGATCGTTCGATGCAAAGGGCGGTTGGGGCCGGGATGGGCAAGTTTCTGGGCATCGTCGGCAAGTTCGGCGTAGGAATTCTGATCTGGTTGATCATTGCCGTCGCTGCCTACTGGCCGTGATGATGATTGTCTTGTGTTCGAATAGGGCCGATGGTTGTTGGCGGGTGGCAACGTCTTGTTGGTAAAGGAGGTTTGAATCATGAGTGGTCTGACGCGACGAGATCTTCTGAAGAGTTCCCTGGCCGGAGCGGCAGTGATGGCTGCTTCGAGTGTTGCAGCGTCCGTTGGGTCGAGCCGGGATCGGCGGCTGTGGCTGGGCGGGCCGGTCTTCGAGAAATACCAGGACCCGCAGGGCTGGGTCGAAGCGGTCCGGCGGCTCGGCTATTGGGCTGCCTACTGCCCGGTTGAAGCCTCGGCCTCCGACGAGGTGGTTCGGGCCTATGAAGACGCTGCCCGCAAGGCGGACATCATCATCGCGGAAGTGGGGGCTTGGAGCAATCCGATCAGCATCGACGAGGCGACGCGGCAGGCGGCGCTCGAGAAGTGCCGGACGCAATTGGCTCTGGCCGAACGCATCGGCGCCCGCTGCTGCGTCAACATCGCCGGCTCGCTCAGCGACGTCTGGGATGGACCCTCCGCGAAGAACTTCACGCAGGACGCTTTCGACCTGATTGTGGAGACGACCCGCTCGATCCTCGATGCGGTCAAGCCGACCAGAACGTACTTCGCCTTGGAGACGATGCCCTGGGCGTATCCGGATTCGGCCGACAGTTATCTGCGACTGCTCAAGGCCATCGACCGCAAGGGCTTCGCGGTGCACTTGGACCCGGTGAACCTGGTGTGCAGTCCGCAGCGATACTATGGCAACGCCGATCTGATTCGCGAGTGCTTCGAGAAGCTCGGGCCGCACATCCGCAGTTGCCACGCCAAGGACATCCTCCTGCAAGCGAAGCTGACGACGCATCTGGACGAGGTCCGCGTGGGCACCGGCGGCCTGGACTATGCTGTCTTTTTGAAGGAACTGAGCCGCTTCCCCGGCACGCCGCTGATGCTGGAGCACCTGCCTAGCGCCGATGAATACCAGAAGGCCGCCGAACACGTCTGCGGCGTCGCCAAGGGCCTCGGGATCTTCGACCTGTCCTAGGTCTCCCACCCTTGACGTGAATGGTCTCCATCTGGTAGACTCTATATCGGCAATTCATCAGCGGAGTGCCGTCACGCGGGCCGTTCTGCAAACGGCTGCCTTGTTGCCTGAATCTGGGGGGATGGAGGACCGACAATGGTTACGGTGAGGAGCTCTCTAACCCGGCGGACGATCCCTGCACTGATTGCGGTTTTCTTTGTCGCTTCCGCTGCCACGGCCCGATACAGCGGGGGCATGGGTGAACCGAACGACCCGTACCAGATCGCCACAGCCGCCGATCTGATCGCCCTCGGCGAGACTCCCGCCGATTACGACAAGCACTTCATCCTGACCGCCGACATTGATCTGAATCCCAACCTCCCCGGCCGTAAGGTCCTCGACAGGGCGGCTATCGCGCCAGATGCCGATGACACGGAGTATGGGTTCCAGGGGACTTCGTTCACCGGTGTCTTTGATGGCAACGATCACACGATATCGCATCTTACGATCACTGGTGAAAGCTACTTGGGTCTTTTTGGACAGCTCGTAGGCGGCTCCTGGGATGTTCCCACCTGCGAGGTTAGAAACCTCGGATTGGTTGATGTCGATATTGCCGGCTCAGGCGCTTATATCGGCGGCCTTGTGGGCTGCCATTGTGGTTATGCCAGCATCACGGCGAGCCACAGCAGCGGCTTGGTCAGCGGCGATTGGAAGGTCGGCGGCCTCGTGGGCT
>CALMMH010000411.1 GCA_937868145.1 uncultured Phycisphaerales bacterium | reverse complement strand
TTGTCGGATCGAGCTGTGAGTAGCTCTTGTCCAGGCCCGCCACCTCGAATCCGAGGGCCGCCGTAAAATCTTCTTCGTTTCCGAGCATCACGTCGATGTACGGCGCGATGGCCCGGTTGACCTGGCGGGCCTTCTCCTGGCCGCCGACGTCGCGCCAGAGCGAGTTGCGGTAGTTCAGATCGTAGGAGACGATCGTGCCGTGCTTCTTGGCGGTGGTGACCGCCTCGATGATCACATCCGGCGTAGTCGTCGACAGGGCCGCGAAGATCCCGCCGGTGTGGAACCAGCGGACGCCGTCTTGGCCGAAGATCCGGTTCCAGTCGACGTCGCCTTTTTTCAGTTGCGAGGCGGCGCTGTTGGCGCGATCCGAGCAGCCGACGGCGCCACGGAGTCCGAAGCCGCGTTCGGTGAAGTTCAGCCCGACGCGAGTTTTGCGGCCGATGCCGTCGAAGGGGACCCACTTGACGTAGTCCAGGCTCACGCCGCCTTGCAGCATCAGGTCTTCGAGCAGTCGGCCGACCGGGTTGTCCACAATGGCCGTCACCACGGCGGCGCGCTTGCCGAAGGTCCGCCTCAGGCCGCGGGCGACGTTGTACTCGCCGCCGCCTTCCCAGACGCGGAAAGTTCGCGTGGTGTGGATGCGTTCGTCGCCGGGGTCGAGACGGATCATGACCTCGCCCAACGAGAGAATGTCATATTTGCATTCGGATTGGGCTTTCAGATCGACAATAGCCATAGGTTCTCCCAAAAAAGCTGCGGTCTTGTAGGGTGGGGCTTGCCCCACCGCAGACCAGATGGTGGGGCAAGCCCCACCCTACATTTCGTAGATTCTCCCTTCCCGATAGTCCTGCCAGGCCGGCTCGAAGGCCTTTCGGTGAACGGGGACGGCTCTGGGAACGACCGCTCGGCATTGGAACAGGTCGGGCGAGGCCTCATCATATTGGATTCTCAGAATCTTGTTCCTGAGCTCGAGATTCTCCGGCTTGAACGCCAGCGGCCGACTGCCGGACGGGTCGAGGATGTCCGGATGGATCGGGATGCCGCGTTCGCTGAGGACCAGGTAGGAGCCCCGCGAGCCGCCGCCGAGCGCGAGCAGGTCGACGATGGCCTTGAGGTAGGCGACGCTGGACAGGGCCAGATGCTCCGCCTGAACGGCTGCGATGAGGCTCTGTGAGTCCTTCACTGCCAGGCCTTTCTCCCGGATCTCCCGACAGAGCAACAGGGCATTCTTGAGACTCTCGTTGGCGTCCTTCTCTTCGCGTATGTGGGCGGCCGATACGGTCATCCGGTCCTGGATCTCTTCGATGATCTTTTGGGGCGATCGACCCGATGAATGGCTCCACGACTCGAATGTTGCGAGGAGTTCCCCGATCTGCACGTCGATGTTCTCGCTGTCCTGGGCGTAGTCGGCGATCTCGCACCCGTAGGCGTTGACGATGTACTCTGCGGCGCGCAGGCCGCCGACCTGTCCGGCGTTCAGGGCCGAGCCGCCGGGGCGTTTCACGCCGTGGGTGCCCGCCATCTCGCCGATGACGAACGTGTGCGGGACGCTCGATTCCCACCACTTGTTCACGGCGAATCCGCCGTTGTTGTGCTGGGCGCAGACCGCGATCTCCAGCGGTTCGCGGTGCAAGTCGATGCCGTTTTCCCTGTAGATCTCGATGGCCGGCGGATTCATGTGGGCCAGACGCTCGATCGGGGTCCGCTGAAGGGCCCCGGCGTCCTCGATGTAGTCGAAGGCCTCCGGTTCGAGCTCATCGATATTGAATGGGCTCATGCCGCTGTTGCCGGTGGGGTTCTGCCGAAAATCGAGGAAGACCCGCCGGCCCTTGCGGTTCTCGTTGAAGACCAGCACGTCGATCAGGGAGGACTTCAGGCCCTCGATCTTCTGCGGATCGAAGGGCCATTGATACCCTTTGAGGAAGATGTTCGTGGCCAGGCTCTTCATCGTGGGGAAAAAATCGGCCAGAAAGTCCCGCTCGTGCCTGCCGTCGGCGTCCGTGCTGAAGAAGCGGGGGACCGCCTGCATATAGGTGCCCGAGACGTTCCAACGAAATGGGGTGCTGGCCAGTCCGAATTGAGATTCGGTGAGGTTCTCCGCGGCCAGGCCCGCCTTGAACGCCAGGCCGTGAAGGCCCACTTGTCCGTCGGGGTAAACGCTGGTCTTGTACAACTCGCCGGGACCGCCGGCGGCGAGCACGAGGTTGGCGGCGAGGAAGACGGAGACCGGAGGACAGAGGTCGGAGGACGGAGGACGGACGCTGCCGTTCGTTCTCGGATTTGTGTCGAGCGTGACCAGGCCGATGATCCGCTTCGCACGGCCGGAGCCGATCGTGAGCAGATGGGCCGCCTCCTGGTTGTCGAAGATTCGAACGCCGTAGCCATCGACCTCTCGTTGCAGGCATTCGCTCATGAAGCGGCTGGTCTTGGGCCCGGCGCTGGTGGCCCGTTCAGCGGGGTCGTGGTCGGTCTTGTAGCCGATGAACGCGCCCATCGAGTCGGTCGGGAAGGCGACGTCGGCTTGCACGAGATGGTAGAACTCGCGAAGCGAGTTGATCCCTTCGATCAGGGCCAGGTCGCCATGGCAGCAACCGCCGGCGGTCAACGTCGCGGCGAAAGCCTCCGCGCAGTCGGGCACGGTGGGGCTGGTTCCGAGCTTGTAGTAGGTCTGTTTGTCGGAGCCGCTCATTCGCGAGGCGCCGAGCTTCAGGCCCCGCGTGACGACGGCGATTCGGTCCTGGGCGTCCTCGATGCCCCTGCGTTTCATGAACTCGCACAGGTGCGCCGCGCAGTTCATGCCCGCCGCCCCCGCGCCGACGATGATCGTGTTGTAGCGGTGGAACGTCACCTTCCGGCCGGTTATCTGTCTTGTCTCCACGGATCACCTCACTCCATTCTGGCGACTTCATCCGAGGTTGAAGTTTCGGCCGGTCTTTTGGCAGATTTCTTCGAGCGAAGCTTTCGTGAAATCCAGCCCCGGATACCTCTTGGCTCTTGCCTCGTCGATTAGACGTTTGGCGGCCGCGAGCTCCTTCGCGAGGAGTTCATAGTTCTGCTCCTCGATGATCTTCTTCATCGTGGCCTTGTCGATCATGCTGAACGAGCCGCCCAGGACGAGGACGCCGGCGTTGACGTAATCGGGGATGTTCGAAGCGGTCGTGCCGCCGGTGGGGACCAGGCTGATCATCTTGTGCAAAGCCGGATCGATGGCTTCGACGAACGCAGGGCCGCCCAGTTCCTTGGCCGGGAAGACCTTGCAGAGATTGGCGCCCTTGCCGAACTGGGTCACCACTTCGGTGGCGCTGCCGCAGCCGGGGATCATCGCCAGCTTGCCGCCGAATCGTTGGTAGCCGTCGTCACTGAAGTTTACCGCCGAGACGAGATAGCACGCTCCGGCGTCGACGACCTGCTGCAATGTGGGCAGGGGATTGTCCTGATGCACGCGGTTGTAGACCGCCAGCACGTCGGGCCAGTCGATCAGGCTGGCCGAACCGGCCACGAAGTCGGGCATCGCTTTGCGAAGCCTCGATAACTTCTCCAGCGGCTTCTTGATCCGGCAGGTGACCTCCATATTGTTGACCCCGGCCTCGACGAGGGCCTGTGCCGTCTTGACGATGTCGAGTTTGTCCTGGTTGAAGACGAGAATGAAACCGTCACGGATTAGGGTGACGATTGTCGCTTGGATGTCCATAGACCCCTCTTCGAATTCGTTATTTACTATTGACGATTTACGATTTGGCTTCGCGAGCCCCTCGTTTAGGGAGCAAGCCGATGCAGCGAGTCTTCAGATCGTAAATCGTAATTTGTAAATCGTAAATCCTAAAGTCTTCTGAGATGGAAACCGCCGTCGACGTTGATGACGCTTCCGGTGGAGAAATCCAGCCGGCCTTCGGCGATCGCTCCGACCGCCTTGGCGACGTCGCCGGGCTTGCCCCATCGTTTGATCGGGGTCAATCCCTCGGCGATCAGGCGGTCGTATTTCTCCTTCACGACGCGGGTCATGTCCGTCTCGATGATGCCGGGACTGATCTCGAAGACGCCGATGTCGTACTCGGCCAGCCGGTCGGCGTAGAGCTTGGTCATCATCGCGATGCCCGCTTTGCTGATGCAGTACTCGCCGCGGGAAGGGGAACTGGTGTAGGCCGAGATCGAGCCGATGTTGACGATGCGGAAGGCCCGGGTCGGGTCCCCTTTTCGCTGTTGGACCATCCAGTTGGCGACGAGCTGCGTGAGGAAGTAGGGGCCCTTGAGATTGATGCTCAGGACGCGGTCGAAGCTTTCCTCGCTGGCTTCCAGGATGTCCAGACGCTTGGCCGGTCCGGTCCCGGCGTTGTTGACGAGCATGTCGCAGCGACCGAACCGGGCCTTGGCCATCTCCACGATTCGCTGTCTTGTGGCGGCTTCGGCGATGCTCCCGGGGACGAATTCGCAGCGGGCGCTGAAAGCTCCCGCTTCCTCCAAAACCTCCGGCTGCTCGTCCTGAGCCCGATTGATGACCAAGTCATAGCCCAGGTTGGCCAATTCCAGCGCGACGCTGCGGCCGATGCCTCGGCTGGCGCCGGTGACGATGGCGACGGGTCGATTTTCCATGTGTTGCTCTCTTTCTTCAAAACGCATAGGACGAATAGGGCCGATAGGACCTACGCGGCTCAACTTCGACGCTCCTCGTTTTTTTTCTGTACGAACAGATCGATTTCCTTGGCGGCTTTCATGCCGTCGGCCACGGCCGCCACAACGGTTGCGGGGCCTCGGACCAGGTCGCCTCCGGCGAAGACGCCCGGCCGCGATGTGGCGAACGTTCCGGCCTTTGTTCGGATCAGGCCGCGATCGAACTCGACGCACGCGAGAATCTTCTCGATGCCCTCCGACGTCGTCTGACCGATGGCCTCGACGACGATGTCCATATCGAGGCTATAGGCGCTGGATTCGAGTGACACAGGGCTCCGCCGGCCGCTGCGGTCGGGCTCGCCGAGCCGGGTGGGGCAGAGCTTGATGCCTGTGAGCACGCCATCCTTGGCTACGTACTCCAGGGGCTGAGTCAGGATCTGGAAATGGACGCCGGCGGCAATCGCCCGATCCCGCTCGGCGGCCCAGGCGGGCATCTCCTTGAAGGATCGGCGATAGATGACGTAAACGTCCTTGGCCCCGGACTTGGCGGCTGTGACGGCCACGTCCATCGCGGTGTTGCCGCCGCCGATGACGGCGACGGACTTGCCGGCCAGATTCAGGCCGTTGCTTCGTTTGGCCTGGGACAGGAAGTCGATAGCGTTCCACAGACCTGCGATCTGCTTCTTGGCGACGTTCACCGATTGCGGCAGACCCAGGCCGATGAATGCGGCGTCGAAGCCCTGGGCGAGGATCGTGTCCAGATTGTGGCAGGAGTCAAGTTTCTTGCCGAGCGACAGAATCATCCGATCCTTCGGCACATCGGCGAAGATCGCCGCGATCTCGCTGGTCAGGGCGGTGGACTGTCTGTCGGCGGGGATCACGGATTCGACCATGCCGCCGAACGCGGCGCTCTTGTCGAAGATCGTCACGGTGTGGCCGGCTTCGAGGAGTCTTGCCGCACAGGCCAGACCTGCGGGACCGGCGCCGACGATTGCGACGTTCTTGCCGCTTGTCTGCGGAGGGATTCGCAGCTTGGACCAGCCGTTCTTGTTCGCCTGCGAAGCGAGGTACCGCTGGATGTCCGCGATGGGCAGGGGGCTGTCGCCGAGAAAACCCTGCAAGCAGTTGCCCTGGCACTGATGCTCGACCGGGCACAACCATGCGCAGATCTCGGGCAAGATGTTCGCCTGCCGGATGGTCTCGTAGGCCTCGCGTTCCTTGCCATCGAGGAACAGGCTGATGAACCGCGGGATCTCGATTCCGGCGGGGCAACCCAACTGGCACGTCGGCTCCTGGCACTTGCGGCAACCTGCGGCCAGGCGCAGCAGGTTGTCCTTGTCGCTCATTCGGCCGTGCCTGAAGATTGGGCCGTAGACTTCGTTGTCCCGCACGACGCATCCGGTCCGGCCGCCGTCTCGCATGATCTGCGTGCAGGCGCTGCACCCGACGCAGACCTTCTCCGGGCGCATCCGCCCATCGTGAAGAATGTCCCTCGCGAAGTCTGGATACGCGAATCCCATGCGGCCCGCGCCGACCAGCGTCACGAGGCTCTTGTTCTTGTTGGCGGCGCCCACGTTGGCCAAGAGCGTCCGCAGCCAGCTATAGCCGGTGCCGACGAACGCCATGTCGGGGAATTCCTTTTGGACCTGGCCTGTGATGTGGACCATCCTCGCCACGCCGACCAAGGGATGCTCCGGCTCGGAGTAACCGCCGACGATCGGCTCGTTGAACGGCCGGCCGATGTGCGGATTGTAGTAGGGGTTGGCGATCGTGATGTCCATGAGCTTGACGCCGCGATCCCGCAGCAGGCCGATCAGCTTTTTGGGCTCGGTCAGGTCCGGCTTGGTGTAGTCGTCCTTGTCCACGCCCCAGCCGTAGGGATAGGGGATGGCGTCGTAGATGCCCATTCGCGAGACGACCTGGATCTTGCCACCAAGCTCGTCGCGGATGCGGTCAACCACGTCCAGGAAGAAGCGGGTTCGGTTCTCGAACGAGCCGCCGTACTTGCCGGGTCGGTTGTGACAGGCGAAAAGCTCGTTGATGAGGTAGCCGTGACAGGATTTGACGTCCACGGCGTCGAAGCCGGCTTCGTAGGCGATGCGCGCCGCCTCGATGTAGGCGTCCTGGAGCCGGTCGAGGTACTCGTCTGTGACGATGGGATAGTTGTCCGGGAGCTTGCTTTTACGATTGATGTCGGGCTTGGACTGCGGGGCCATCGGATCGCGGTAGGGGTCGCGTTGCGGAATGATCGGCCTGGGAACCGGGCCCGGCTTGCTGTAGCGGCCGGAATGAGTCAGTTGCGCCACGATCACCGGCCTGTGACCGGAACCATTCGCCAAGGCGGCTTTGTCCCTCGCCCGGCGGACCATCGCCTTGAACGCCTCCTTGCTGCCTTTGTGGAGCCAGAGTTGGCGAGGATTGGCTCGCGCCTCCTCGACCACGGCGATGGCTTCGGCCCAGATCAGCCCCGCGCCGCCGGCGGCGAATCGCTCGTATCGTCGGACGGTGAGATCATCCGGGCGGCCCTGGGCGTCGCCGTCGCAGCCCTCCATCGGGTGCACGGCCAACGAGTTGGGGATCGTCAGCGGGCCGAAGGGAACGGGCCTGGCCAGAATCGAGACGTCCTCGATCGCCTCGACGGAGACCCCCAGTTGGGCGCTGAGACGCCGGAGGTCTTCGATGCTGCTCAACTCGAATTCCCACGGTCGGGGCTGAACGGTCGGTTGTGCGGTCTGAATTGTCCTGCCTCCTTCGCTGTGGATGGGAGATAGGACCTATTGGACTCATGGGACCTATAGGCCCTGTCCTCTCACGCCAATTTCTCTTTCAAGAATCTGCCGGTATAGCTCTCCGGGACCTTTACGATCTCCTCGGGCGTTCCGGCGGCCACGATGGTTCCGCCGGCGTTTCCGCCTTCGGGACCGAGATCTATTATATAGTCGGCCGTCTTGATCACATCAAGGTTGTGTTCGATCACGACGACCGTATTGCCCATGTCCACCAGCTTCTGCAGGACGCCCAGGAGGTTTTGGATGTCCGCGAAGTGCAGACCGGTGGTCGGCTCGTCGAGCAGGTAGAGCGTGTGACCGGTCGCTGCTTTGCCCAATTCCGCCGAGAGCTTTACCCGCTGGGCTTCGCCGCCGGAGAGCGTGGTCGAGGCTTG
>CALMMH010000410.1 GCA_937868145.1 uncultured Phycisphaerales bacterium | reverse complement strand
AAGACCAAGGATCCGTATTACATCCAGCGCCGTGACAACACGGTCTTCATCTCCCTGGCCTGCGACCGGCCCGAGACGACCTGCTTCTGCCACAGCGTGGGCAGTGGCCCGGCGGATTCGAATGGCTCCGACGTGCTCCTGACTCTGGTGGGCGAGGGTTACGTGGCCCGCTCCGTGACACCCGAAGGCGAGGAGCTTTTGAAGCTCGCACTGTTCGAGGACGCGGGGACAAAGGGCAAGGAAGCGGACGCCAAGAACGAGAAGGCGCGGGAAATGATGGGCGAGGCCCATGACTACGCCTCGGCTCCGGCCAAGCTTCTGGCCCGCTTCGACGACATGGACTTCTGGAAGGCCCAGGCGGCCAAGTGCATCTCCTGCGGAGCCTGCACCTACATGTGCCCGACCTGCTACTGCTTCAACATCACCGACGATGACCTGGGGCTGAACAGCCAGCGCATCCGTACCTGGGACAACTGCATGTCGCACACCTTCACCCTGGAAGGCAGCGGCCACAACCCGCGTCCGACCAAGGCGCATCGTCTCAAAAACCGGGTGGGGCACAAGTTCAGCTACTATCCGGATCTGCACTCGTTCATCGCCTGTTGCGGATGCGGCCGGTGCATCAAGCAGTGCCCCGTCGGAATCGATATCCGGCAGATCGTGAACGCAGCACAGGAGTACTCCGAATGAATGCCAATCCCTATCTCCCGGACATGGCCACCATTGTCGAAGTGATCCAGGAGACGCACAATATCAAGACCTTCCGCATCGTGATCAACAACGAGCAGCGGATGAAGGACTTCACCTTCCGGCCCGGCCAGGTGGGGCAGCTCTCGGTCTTCGGCGTGGGCGAATCCACCTTCGTCATCAACTCCTCCCCGACCCGCAAGGACTACCTGCAGTTCAGCGTCATGCGCGTGGGCGAGCTCACCTCGCGGCTGCACCAGCTGCAACCCGGCGACCAGATCGGCGTACGCGCCCCCCTGGGTAACTCCTTTCCGATCGAGGACCTGAAGGGCAAGAACATCGTCTTCGTCGGCGGCGGCATCGGCATGGCGCCCCTGCGGACGCTGTTCACGTACATGCTCGACAACCGCAAGGACTACGGGGACATCACGCTCCTTTACGGCGCGCGCAGCCCCGCCGACCTGACCTACAAGGCCGAGCTGCCGGAGTGGACGAGTCGCAAGGACGTGAACACCGTGCTGACCATCGACAACCCGTCCGACGGCTGGGAGCAAAAGGTCGGCCTCATCCCCAACGTGCTGCTCGAAATCAACCCCTCGCCCAAGAACACGGTGGCCATCACCTGCGGCCCGCCGATCATGATCAAGTTCACGCTGCAGGCTTTGAAGAAGCTGGGCTTCGAGGATGAAAACATCCTGACCACCCTGGAAAAACGCATGAAATGCGGCGTGGGCATCTGCGGCCGCTGCAACATCGGCACGAAATACGTGTGCATGGACGGTCCCGTCTTCACCTATGCCCAGCTCAAAGAGCTGCCCTCGGAACTTTAGGAGGCTTTATGGCAGGAATATTCAAGGCGACGGACATTCTCCTGGCCGCCCAGGAAGTCGAAACCCGTGGCGAGGTTTTCTACAATCGGCTGGTGGACATGACCACCGAACCCAAACTGAAGAAGCTGTTCACGTTTCTGGCGGGCGAAGAGTCCAAGCATCGCGAGATCTTCGCCAAGCTCTACGAGCGGGTCGGGCAGGTCGAACTTCCGGCCTGGGCCGAAGAGGACGAGTATGTGGATTACCTGAAGTATCTGCTCGACTCCCACACCCTGTTCCGGCTTGGCGACGTGGACCATCTGAAGACCTTCATGGGCACGTCCAAGGAAGCCCTTGAAACGGCCATGGGTTTTGAAAAGGATACGATCATGTTCTTCCTGGAGATGCGCGAATTCGTGCCCGATGGGGAAAAGAAGCACATCCAGGCCTGCATCGACGAGGAGCGCTCGCATCTGCGCCTTCTGGCGGGCATGCTGCGCAAATAATCAAGGTTCTCCTCCTTATGGGGCCTCCGGATGCACGTTCGGGGGCCCCTTTTTTTTTGCGCGCAGGCGAGGGCGCGGGAGGAGTGGACGCGCCGGATTCGAGGCGCGAAGCAGCGTTTTGCGCGCGTTCCTGCCGCGTCTGGATTCGTGCGGGCACGCTTCGCGGAGGGAGAGGTCTAGCTGATGAGATTGGCCGTCCGGCCGCTCGTCAAGCGGCAAAGGTCTTGCGGGGCCAGTTCGATTTCGAGGCCTCTGCGGCCGGCGCTGCACAGGATGGCGGGGTGGGCGAGGGCGGATTCGTCCAGAAACGTCCGTAGCCGTTTCTTTTGGCCCAGCGGGCTGACTCCGCCCAGCACGTAGCCCGTGCTGCGCTCGACGAGGGTCTTGTCGGCCATGGCCGCCTTCTTGGCCCCGGCGGCCTTGGCCAGAAGCTTCATGCTGAGCATGGCCGCGACCGGAATGACGGCGACGACAAGCTCCCCGCCAAGGTCCGCGACCAGGGTCTTGAAGACTCGTGACGGGTCGATATCCAGTTTTTCGGCGGCTTCGAGACCATAGGACGCGCAGGCCGGATCGTGAACATATTCGTGCACGGTGTATGGGATTTTCGCTTTTTTGGCGGCGTTGATTGCGGGTGTCATGGCTGGCGGCTACAAAGAGCCGGGACAAAAGTCCAGCCGTGAGATGAGGCTGCGGGACGCTTCCGAAGGAGAACGTCCCGCAGGGGGATCAGTTCGTCGTTTGGGACGCGGAGATGATGTAGTCCTTGAGATCGTCGATGG
>CALMMH010000409.1 GCA_937868145.1 uncultured Phycisphaerales bacterium | reverse complement strand
CAGTTCTGGCGGAGCGTCGTGTTCGTCAGGGTCCAGAAGCCGACGCACGGATCCAGCCGGAGGATGGCGGTCAATGGGCAACTCCCCGTCTTCAGCCCGTCCTTCAACCGATAGGCTTCGCAGATGATGTTGTAGTTGCAGTTGTCTGAGGGGTCGCGAGTCACCGCGACGTTGTAATAATCGGAGCTTCCCTCGACCAGTTGGAGCTCGGTGGCTCCCGTCCAGTAGGTGTCGGTGATCTCCTGCGGATGCAGCAGGAGCCCTTTGGCATGCTCCAACGCCGAATCGGCCAGATGGTCCATCTGCGACCGCAGGAGCATGTTCTGACCGCAGGCCAGTTCGACGTCGGCGCGCGCGATGAAGCCGGTCGCGATGATGGTGATCGCCAGAACGATGATCAGGACCATCAGCAGCGCGACGCCTCGCGTGCGTGGAATGCCGGACGGCGAATGAAGAGGAATGGCGGTCATGGCTGCTCTCCCCTAGTCATCGTCGCCCGTGGTGATGATTTCGCCGGCGGCGTTGAGCAGGTAGTCCGCCCGGCAGCGCACCCCCGTCACGATCTCGTGCCGCTGATACACGCCGTTCTCCATCAGCGAGAAACTGACCGCGAGCAGTCCCGTCCTGGGCGGCGCCACGTCATGGAAGGCAAAACTCGCATCCTCGCAGTCGGGAATGAAGGAGATCGTGCTGCTCGAGCACAGATTCAGCAGTTGTGTCTTGGTGGTCGTCAGAGCGAGCTGAGCGATCGTACGCGTCGGGTTGGAGCCCGAGGACAGCCGGCGCAACCGCAGGTATTTGCGATCCGTGCCCCGCTCTACGTAGATCAATTCGTTGACATTGATCAGGCCGTTGCCGTTCGTGTCAGCGGTCCAGACGGCCAGATCCGTGCCCGGCGCAGCGCAGATCATCTTGCAGTTGCCGATCAACTCGGACAGCCGCACGGTCGCGTGTCGAAGTTGCGCCTGCCGGAGGGCGGAGTCCCCGCCGGCCGTGCTGGCGTTGCTCATTGCGAACGCCAGCGTCGCCACCGCGGACAGGATGATGCTGGTCACCATCAGGCTGACCATCAACTCGACGAGCGTGAACGCCCGAATCCGTCCAGTCTTCTGCATTTGCACCCCACAGCGCATCGACAATCGTGCGCGCGACGCCCCGTGTTACGGTTCGCTGATCAGGCGGCTGAGGGTCACAACAAGCCGGTCCTGATCGTACACCCGCACCGAGACCCTCAGAAAATGGGAAACAGCCGTTGCCGGTTGCGGCCACACGCACACTGGTTCGCAGGCAACGTCCCGCGAGAATTGGGCGTAAATGGCGCTCGTGTAGAGATCCCCGGCCGAGTCCGTAACCTGCCCTTGCAACTCGGCATACGTGCCCCAGGAGGCGACGATGTCGTCATACGGCGTGGCGATGATCCGCTCCATCAGATCGTTGGCCAGGCCCGCCGCAAGAGTCCGATGGATGCCTTCCGCCTGGACTCTGGCCCCCCCGGAAAACGGCAATACCACACCTGCGGCCGCCATGCCCAGGATGACCATGGCCATGGTGGCTTCCGCCAACGTGAACCCCGACCTCACAATCCGTCGGCGATCAGTAATTGTAGTACGCCGTTCCACTGTCGTCGGTCCCTGAGTTGCCAGGACGAATCTCGCCCGTCGCGGCCCTGTAGATCCAACCGTACTGGTCATCGGCCGCAGGCGGAAATGCCTCGCCGTCTGCCAGCATCAGGATCGTAACCCGCTTGTTGAAGGGATTCGGCGGTATGTTGGAGATATACGGTCCCAACGGGAAACCGAGGGTTCCCCGCGCCGCGGTCTGGCCCTGGTTGTTGCTGGAGGCCGTGGCCTGACGGACGAAGGCGTCCTCGCCGGGCGCGAGCGAGCGGTCTCCGTCCGGATAACCGGGCGTGACCTCCCGGTGCTGGCCCGTATAGACCTGAATGAACCGGCGGAGCAGGCTCACGTCCACGGCCAGCGTCGTCTCCCGCGCCGAAGTCGCACTGTTGGCTATGCTCGGGATGATGATGGCCGCCAGAACACCCAGCAGGACCACCACGATCAGAATCTCCACCAGCGTGAAGCCTCTTGTTCTACACATGGTTCTCTCATTCCATTCACATGACGTCCGGGTCTGAAAGCCTCAAGGACCCCTTCGGCACGACAAAAAAAGCCGGCCGCCCCCGTGAGTGCAGGACGGCCGGCTTTCAGTTCTGCTGATTTCGCTATTACGGAGCTACCGCGCCGGCTTCCGTAAGCGAGGTGACCAAGTCGGCATCATCAACATCGGTGACGCCAACATAGATTGCGCCTGTGTCCTCATCATAGACCCAGCCAACACCCGAAGCATCGGCAAGTGCGAGAGTGCTCGAGTCGTTCCAGGGATTCACGGGCATGCGCTCCAGATACGGTCCGTAGATGAAATTAAGGGCAGGATTCGTATTGTCAGGAGACCGCAGCTTGCTGTCGTTGTCCGCACCAGCAACGGTGGTGCAGTAGATCATCATGTCTGCGAAGGTGGCTAGTGCAGGCG
>CALMMH010000408.1 GCA_937868145.1 uncultured Phycisphaerales bacterium | reverse complement strand
GACACGACCAGACTGCCGAGGATAGCCGCCCCGATGCCATAGGCCCTCGGGCTGGAAGTCTCGGCGCCGGTCAAATCGATGGCCGTGGCGCCGATGCCCGCTCCCAAGATCTGGAGGGTCAGAAAGATCGCCAAGGTGACGAGGGTCCCTGCAAAGATCGCCCCCCGCGCGAAACCCGCCGCCAATCCACATTCCAACGATGGGCATAGGTGCCCGCGCCATAATAATGCCATTCTGCATCCTGTAATATTTCACTTCCCTTCCCATGGATTCCCCTGTTTGGTTCTCTCGCACACACAACCGCACGAGGATTGATGCACCTGCTACTGTGAGAGTTACGCGACCGAATGATTCTTGAGAATGATCCTTGTGCTGATTCTCAAAGGCGAAATGACGCAGGGAAAGAAGCAGGGCTGAAGAGATCCCGGGGTCCAAGCATCATCCCCGTGCCGGCAAGCACGGAGAGAAACGGAAGCACCGCGATGTGCTCCTCTTTTCCTACTTCACCCTTCAAACATCGCACTTCACACTTGCCCTTTGTATCTGATCCATTCCAACGACAAGCCGCCGGCCGGGGCGAGGTGGCCCGCCGCCTGGCGATCGCGGGCGGCCAGAATGTCGTTCATCTCCTCAGGCCTCCAGTGCCCGCGTCCCACGTCGACGAGGGTGCCCACGAGAATGCGGACCATGTGGTGCAGAAAGCCATCGCCTTCGACATCGACGACGATCGTGTCGGGATCCTCGTCGCCGCCGGGCGTGACATCGAAGCGGGACACAGTCCGCACGGTGTTCTCCCCCGGCTCCAGAGCCGCGGCGAAGGAACGAAAATCACGCGACCCGACAAACGCCTGCGCCGCCGCCTGCATGGCCTCGACGTTCAGCCGGCTCAGGTAGTGCCAACAGAATCGAATCCGTCGTACCGGGCGGAACCGCCCGGTGTAGATCGTATATCGGTACGCCTTGCGAGTGACATCTCCGACCAGATCGAAACCCGGTCCGACTTCCTTCGCGCTGAGAACGGCGACATCCCGCGGCAGAAACTCATTGATCCCCAATCCCAGGTGCTCGGCAAGAATAGGGTTGGTCGTCTTGATCAGGCCCACTTGCCCCATCGCGTGTACCCCCGCATCGGTTCGACTGGCCCCTGCCACGCGCGTCGGGCACCGCAGCAGCGCGGTCGCCGCCTCGCAGAGCACGCTCTGCACGGTCCGAAATCCCGGCTGAATCTGCCAGCCGTGGTACTCGGTGCCGTCGTAAGCGATCACCAGCTTGATTTTCCGTTCGGGGAACACGCTCTTCACCAAGTCCACCGCCGTTCCTGCTTTCTGCCATCCGTCGGTTCCTATCCTCGATCAGGTCAAAGTGCTCGGCCTGTCAGTCGACGGCGAATTTCCCTTCATTTCGAGCTGCTGCAAAAAATGCAACAGCTGATTCTCGACCAAGTTCACCGCGTGCAGAGCGTGCTCTACGCAGTCCGACCGCCCTCCTGTTGAACCGTTTCCATTTTGGAAACAGTTGCCTGCTTGTCCAACTCTCCGGAGGCATAGACATTCTTGAGATGCTTGGAAATGGACGGTCTATTTACCCCGAAGAGGGCGTCGGTCTGGGTGAGGTTCAGCCAAAGAGTTCCCTCTTCCAGACGCACTTCCAGGCGTCCGCCCCCCTCCGCAGGCTGATAGATGACGATCTCGCCCCTGCCGCTGCCCACAGTCGCGGGCTTTTCTCGCTGTTCTTCTTGCCCTTTCTTCATATCACAATTCCTCGCTGCACGCCCTGCACGGTCCGAAACCCCGGCTGAATCTGCCAGCCGTGGTACTCGGTGCCGTCGTAAGCGATCACCAACTTGATCTTCCGTTCGGGGAACATGACCTGAGCCTATCATGTACAGCAGGCGTTGGCAACGGCGTCACCACAAACACAGACGCATGGAAGCCTGTCCTCTGAGAATCCACATCAACCTACAGCGGTCCCAGGCGGGGAATTCGCTTGATTCAAGCGATTCTCCCGGTTACCTTCCCCTCTGCGGAATTGGATGGCCCGAGGCAATTCGTACAAGAGATGGATTCACAAGTGCAGGAACGAAAGATGATGCGAAGTCGATCTACTCGAATGTGCGTTCTGACGGTGGTTGCGGCAGCGGCGATTCTGAACATAATGGACAGGCACATTGCTCAATCGGCAGAGAAGAACCAAGCCCCTTGGCGGGCAATCCACGAAAACACCGCCCGCAGTTTCGTGCTCGTGAGCTATCACCTCAAAAAGAGCGAGCAACCCGTGGTTGAGGAGGAGCGAGGCTCGTCGAGCACGACGCTTCAGCGAATCCTCAACAAGAACACAGTCGATGTCGTCGGCGTGATCGTCAGCGATCAAGGGGAGATCTTTGCCTTCGAGCCGCAACCCGTGGATTCCGACACCATCGCGAGAATCACGGTCCGCGGCGCCGACGGCGCCGTCGTATCCGCCCTGCCCGATCGGTTGTTGGTCAAAGCCCCCGGCGCGATCCTGCGGATCGACGGGACTTTGCCGAGCGGCTG
>CALMMH010000407.1 GCA_937868145.1 uncultured Phycisphaerales bacterium | reverse complement strand
GCGAATTTCAACATCGGCAAGATCCGCCAGGCTCTGGCTCAGGACAAGCACATTCATTTGGACTTGGGTTTCGACGTGATCAAGGTCCCGTCTCTTTCGGAGCGGGCGCCGCGGGGCGTAGGTTATATGACGGCGGCTGAGTTTCTCGGTTCTCTAAACGACTACGATGTCATCGTCGATGGGTCCACGTCCATCGGCTTCGAGGGCTCCAACTACTACGATTTCTTCGCCAAACGAGGCGGCGGTCTGATCCTCTTGCCCGGAACGACGGTGAATATGCTGGCGACGGATGCTCGCGGCTGGTCCTCGCTGCCGGTTCTGTTCGCAGGACAGGGCGAGGATGCCCGAGCCATGTCGCTGCCCGGCAACTCCGTGAGGTTCTGGCCGCCGCAGAGGGACGTGATCAAGCTGTCGTTCGAAGCCCAGGTCGCCCATCTGTTCGATCCGGAGGTCCTCGCAGACCCGCAGTGGCGGGTCTCGCCGTACTACAAAATCGCGGACACCAAGCCGGCGGCCACCACGCTGGCGACGGCGGGCGATACACCGATCATCTCGATTCACAGGGTTGGGAGTGGCCGCGTGTGCCTGCTCAACGCGTCCAAGCTCTTCACGTTGGACCGCGAAGTCCGCCAGGGCGGCGCGCTGAGCGAGTTGATGTGCGGCCTGGTGACGTACCTGGGACGCACTCCGTCGCAGGGGGCCGGCGTCGAGCTGTTTGCCGAGCGGATGGCGGGGGAGCCCCGCCGCGTCGAGTTCAACGCGTACGTGATGGACAAGTCTTTCCAGCCGTCCTCCCAGGCCAATGTCCTGCTGACCGCGGGCGAGCAGGTCGTGAGCATGGAGCCGACCGGACGCGGATACTATCGGGCAGCAATTGACTGGGGCTCGGCGCAATCCGTCGTCGCCACGGCCCAGGCGGAACTCAACGGCTCGTTCCTCGGCGAACGAACCCTTGCCACGAATCTGCCGCCGGTGCGGGATGAGATGTCCTGTGTCGATCTGGATGAGCCGTTCCTGCGGGCGTTGGCCGAGCGGATACGGGCCCGCTACGTCCATATCGATGATCTGGACGAGAAGGCCGGCGGGTTGTTTGTCGCTCGGAGGCAGAGCGGAGTCACGGAGATTGTCACGAGCGTTTGGCCTCGGTGGCCGCTGCTGGCGACCCTGTGCGTGTTGCTCTCGACCGGCTGGTTCGTCCGCCGGGCGATCGGGCTTGTGTAAGGAGTGGATCGATGAACGTCGCAACAGCGATGATTGCGGTTTGGACGGCGTCCCTTGCGATGGCGGCGGGGGCTGCGGCTCGTCCTGCCGGCGAGGTCTACGCGGTCGTCGTCAGCGGGGTCGGCAAAGACCCCGAGGATCGGGTTGCCAGAGAAGGGGTTGTGAACGGACTACGCGTGTATCTGCAAGAAACCGCCGCGATTCCGCCGGAGCGATTGGTCGTGTTGACGCCCGAGGGGAATTCGTCCGCTCGCTCAACGGCCGAGGGAATCAAGAACGCGATCGGCGCATTGGCGCGGTCCGGCAAGCCGGAGGATCGATTCGTATTTTACTATGTCGGCCTGGCAAACGCCGTCGGGGGCGCGCTGCGGTTTAATCTGCCGGGGCTGGACATCACGCAGGAGGATCTGGCGACGTGGCTTGCGGGCGTGAAAGCCTCCACGCAGCTTGTCGTCCTCGATTGTCCCTATGCCGGGAAGGCGGCCAAGGCTCTCGCTCGTCCCGGCCGGGCGATCGTCCTGGCCTCGACGGATCAGGAGGCATACGCTCCGCGGTTTGGCTCGCACTTCGTGCCCGCTCTGGTCCGGCCGGAAAGTGATGCGAATCACGACGGCCGTGTCTCCGTGCTCGAAGCGTTCACGACGGCCGCACGGGAAATCGAGCAGTGGTATCAACAGATGCAGATCCTGCCTACGGAGACGCCGGGCATCGAGGACGACGGCGACGGGCGACCCTCCGAGCGGCCCTGGCGATTCGAGCAGGACGGCGGCGACGGTCGGTTGGCATCGGAGATCGTCCTTGCCGGGGGATTGTGAGGCGAAGACTATGGGCGAGATCCTGAGAGTAGAACGCGTGCGGCGAAGAGACTTCCTCAAACTTGCGGGCGGGGCGTTGCTGGGCGTTGCCGCCAGCGGGGCTCGAAGGCAGAGGCGGTCTCCTCCGGGATTCCAACCGGGCGCGTCCGAACTGTCGTATGACCCGAATGCGTTGGGCGAGCCCACCGACCTGGACGAATACGATTTCATCCTGCCGCGGGTCCGTGTGACCGAGCTGGCGTTCAAAGGCCGGGGCAAGGGTCCCGACGTCTGGAACGTCCGTCCCGGCGGGGACGCGAACCTGCTTCGCGAGTTGTCCCGCATCGTTCGGTGCCGGGTCAAGCCCATCAACGGCGCGGTCGACTGGCA
>CALMMH010000406.1 GCA_937868145.1 uncultured Phycisphaerales bacterium | reverse complement strand
GTAGAGTCGTTCCAGGCAATAGTCGACGAACTCGGCGGTGTCGGCCCCGGCCACCTGCTGGCCGACTTCGTTCTCCAAGTCATCCAGCGCCGCCCGACGGCGCTCCCTCTGAATCTCGTCCCGCACCTGGCCCTGGACCTCCGACAGCGGCTGATAGCTTCGGTCCTGCTTGGCCTCCACCTTCATGACGAAGAACCGGCCGGGCGCCTCAACCGGACCGGCGACCTCGCCCGCTTTCATGTTCTTGGCCTTGGCGGCCAGCACGTCATAGGGCGAGTCAAACGCGTCGGGATCGCGGGGCTTCAACAGGCCGCCCGTCCGGCCTCGCGGATCGTGCGAGTACTGCTTGGCCAGCTCGGCAAAGTCCTCGCCGGCGTCAATTCTCTTGCGCAGATCCTCTGCGATCAGCCGGGCCTTCTCGCGAAGATCCTCGTTCGGATCCGTCAGTTGCACCTGGGCGACCTCGATGTCGATCAGCCGCAATTGCAGAACGCCCTGCCGGAGGAATTCCTGATCCTTCACCTCGTCATAGCGAGAGACGATTTCGCCGTAGGTGACCGGCCGGGGACTCCGGCGGATTTTCGAATCGATCACATACTGAGCCAGCAGGTCCCGCTTCCTGCGTTCCTTGTACGTCGTGCGGTTGAACCCCCGCTTCTGGAGAGCCGCGTCGGCCTCGGCGCCGTTGCCGCCGTACTCCTCCATGATGAACCGGCGAAGCTCCTTATCGGCCATCTTGTCCAGCGTGTCGTCAGCCTTCTCACCAAGCTCCCGCTGGGCCCGTTTAGACAGCACGATGCGCGTGATGATGTTGCGGTTGAGCCGCTGTTGAATCAGCGGGCGGGTCTCGGCCAGAAACTGTTCGAGCGAAACCTCCTTGGCCCTTGCCTCCAGTCGATTCTTGAGGGAGGGACCTCCGGTGTCCTCCTCCGGCGGAGAAATCATGACGTCCTCGCAAGTGATTTTTTCGCCGCTGATGATGATCTCATCCGACTGGGTCGGCAGCGGAGCATAAGTCTTCTGGCGGATCTCCTCTTCGGTCAAAGCGGACTTCTTGTTTCCTGCGCAGCCGCAAGCCAAAGCACAGAGAAGAGCCAAGGCGCATCCCGCAATCATCCATTCGGTTCGTCTCACAGTCATTTCTCTCTCACAATCCCTGTGCATTCACGTCGCCCTTGAGTCCAATCTCCTCGGCCGCTTCCCGCATCCCAGCGATGGCGTCCTCGATCAGTTGATGGACGTCCACGCCGAGCATGGCCGCTCCCTTCTCGATCACGTCGCGGTTGACGCCCGCCGCGAAGGACTTCTCTTTCCATTTTTTCTTTACGGACTTGGCCGTCATGTCCAGAACGCTCTTGCTGGGCCGCACCAATGCCGTCGCGGCGACCAGTCCCGTCAGCTCGTCCATCGCATACAGGGTCTTCTCCAGGTCGGTCACCGGCTCGACGTCCGTGCAGATCCCCCAGCCGTGGGACATCACGGCTCGAATGGTCTCCTCCGGCCAGCCGTGCTCGCGGAGGATTTGCCCGCTCTTGTGGCAATGCTGCTCGGGGAACTGCTCGTAGTCCAGGTCGTGGACCAGTCCGACAAGTCCCCACGCTTCGGCGTCCTGCCCTCGCTTGCGGGCGCAGTACCGCATCACCGCCTCGACCGCCAGGGCGTGTTTGATCAGAGCTTCGTTCTTGTTGTACTGCCTCAGCAGCGCGAATGCCTCGTCGCGCGTCGGCACATGTTCCGCCATTTCGCACCCCGCAGACACCAGGGGCAGTCACCCCTGCGGATCCGATGGATTTCAGACCTCACTACGTGCCGGTACTGTACCGCGAATGCCCTCCCACTGCAATGGGGATCTCGTTTGTAGTGCGCCCGCAAGGACATATCTTCATCCGTATCGTAGGGGCGACGCATGCGTCGCCCACACACGGAAAATAACGCCTCACGGCGTCACTACAAACCGGTCGCATTCACTCACTGGAGCGAGACCGCTTTCGTCTGTTCCGCTCGTTTGAGGTCGACGACCGTTTCTTTGCCGCCGGCGACGATCTTGTGCCGGCCGTAGAAGGCTCGGACCTCGCATCGTCCCGCGGCGTCGGCCTTGCCTTGCCACGCCGTCCACCACTGCTTGAATACCAGATCGCGATACGCCTGGGCCGCCGGCGTCGGGGACCAGTCCCGGCGGTACAGCGACGAGATTGGAATCCAATTGGCCCCCTCCCAGAAGCCCCACATCAGAATGCCCTTGACCGCCGGCTGGGCGAAGCAGATGCGATAGTACTCCACAATGGCCTTCGCTTTGGCCTGTTCCTCCTCGTCGGTGAGTCGCTCGCCCCGTTTCTCGTAGTGCTTGGACCGCTGGCCGGGGAAATTGAACTCGGTGACGACGATGGGCAGCTTGAACTGGGCCAGTTTGGCCAGCGACGCCTCCAGGACCGCGGGGTCGAAGGAGTCGCCGTGGAGATGCCCCTGGACGCCGATGCCGCCGATCGGCACGCCCTGATCGAGCAGGCCGCGGATGTGGGCGACGTAATCGTCCAGCCGCCGGCCCGTCAGGATGTCGTAGTCGTTCAGGAAGAGCACCGCGTTGGGGTCGCCCTGCCGGACCCAGGCGGCCATCTCCCGCGTGATCTGCGGGCCCAGGCGGTCCTGGTAGTAGTTGCCGTGGATCATCTCGTTGTTCAGATCATACTCGACGAACCGCCCGCGGTAGCGGCGGCCGATCGTGACGGCCCGATCTTAGAGGACCTCGCGCAACTGCTGGTCGTCGAGCTGTTTGATCAAATCCTGCACGAAACCGGTCACGCCTCAGAAGATGTTGTGC
>CALMMH010000405.1 GCA_937868145.1 uncultured Phycisphaerales bacterium | reverse complement strand
CCTCGGCGGCTAATACCGCCTTGACGTCTCCCAGCAGGCTGCCGGCCGGAACGGCGATAACCACCATCGGTTCGCTGGTGACTGAATCAATGTATACAGGGCTGATGTACTCCGTGCCCTTGACAGTCTGAATCAGCGCGTCACCGGCGAGGTATTCGGCGATGTTCTTGGATGCCACTTTCGAGAGTCGCGAGACCTGGGCCTGTTCCCGGCCTTCGCCACTGAGCAGAACCAATTGTCGAAACGCCGGCTGAAGCCCGAGCATGCTGGCCAGAACCCGCACGCGTTCCTCTTCGGGCGCGTCGGCCGGGTTGCTGAGCCTGACGGCAGCCTCCAATACAGTGAATTTCTCCTGGATGAAGTTGCTGACCGTCTTGGCGGCGTCGTGAGCGATAAGACGCTGTTGGCCTGCAATGACGGCTTGCTGCGCCCGTATGCTGAAGAACACCTGCAGCCCGCTGGATATTACAAGCACCACCACACTCAAAGCCGAAAGAGCAACCGCCAGCGTCGCGGTCAGACCGCGCGCCGCCCCGGGCTTAGCAGATGGGTTGGTCTCCGTCTCTTTCATGTCAGTTCCTGCGTCCGCCAAGAGATCACTCCTGTCTTTTCGTTCAGACTGGTCAGCCCGAGCGCGACAGGTTCTTCCGACAGACTATTGTCTGGAGCCGTTAGTCAGTCCCTTACCGCACACTTATTCGTGCGCGCACTCGTCGCGAAAATCCAGAAATGTGCGGCACAACGCCCCGCGCAATCCTCATGCCAAGTCAATTGATTATCTTGTCCGCCTGGTACAACAGGCTTTCAGGCACCACGACCCCGATCTCCCTGGCCGTTTTCGCGTTAATCTCCAGAAAACTCTCATCAGAGACCACCGGGATGATGCCGGGGGGGGTGCCCTTAAGAATCTTGTCCGCCATGTTCGCGGCGTGTTTACCCGCCACTACGTTATTCGTTGCAACGCCATAGATACTGCCGTATCCGTTCACCGTCATCAAGGCGCCTCCGACGGGCAGCTTGTGCTCCGCCGCAAACTTGGCTACCACTTCAAAGGAATCGGGCGTGACGGCAAGAGGTTCCGCGATGAAGAGAATGGCATCCATGCCGGGATCACTCGAAGAAGCAATTTTCGAAAGTATGTCCCGGACATCCGCCGCTCCGTCAGCGGGACATTCGATCAGAGTGATCCCCCGCGCTGCGGCCGCCGGCCGCAGCACCGCCAATTGGCTCTCCACAATGGGGTAACCTCGCTGATAGGGTATCCAGTACCGCCTGGCGTCCGGCGCCAACTGTGCCATGATCTCAAACCGCCTCATCGCAAGGTCCGGACCGGGAAAGCGCACGCCGGTGATATTGCCTCCCGGTTCGCGCAGGCTATTGACCAGGTCGACCCCTTCTATGTTGGCCTGGGCGAAGACCACAGGGATGTTGGTCCCCTTGGTGAGAGCTTTCGCCGCCAGGGATGCCTCTGTCGGAAATACGAAGATCAGGTCAACCTTGTCGCCTACGAATCCCTTGAGAACTGGCTCGTACACGGCCATGTCGAAGTCCGTCTTGTGCAGGTCGTAAACGATGTTCTTGCCTTCTGTATAGCCTAACTCGTTCATTCTCTCCTTGAAACCGTCCACTGTATCCGCGAAGTACTCAAGCCCGGACAGGATACCGACGTGGTACGTCTTCTGCGGTTTTTCGCCGCAACCGACGAAAACGAGCGCCGCCAATGCCAGCAGAGTTCCAAATGCCGCTTGCCACCTTCTCGTGACTTGCCTGTCTGGAATCATCTCTTCCTCCCTTTGATCCGATTCCCTCTATTGTCTTTTCACAGTTCTGCCCTGCATGACAGCAGACATTGGCGCGCCGTAGCGGCACATTGAGCCCGGCCGCCCTAAACGTGCAAACTCGCCCTTATTCCCAGGATTACGTCCGTGTCGTTGGCCTTGTCTGCGCCGGGGTTCACTATCACCTGAATGCCGGGGGAGATTGAGAACCAGTCGCTGATAGTGATCTGGTAGTCAACTTCCAACAGCACCTCCGTGCTCATGGAGCGGCTGTTGGCCTCTTGATAGTCTTTGCCCATGAACGCCTGTCCCACGCCCACAAGCAGCACGTCCTTGTCTCGACCGGGAATCGGCCCCACGGTCAACGCCCCTGCGGACCAGAAATGTTCTATGCTCCGCACGTTCTGGTCGGCAAAACCGTAGCGAAAGAACGCCGTGACCTTCTCTGTCAGCTGCTGGTCGCAACTCAAACCAAAACCGCTGTCGTTTCCTTTCATGCCCGTGCCGTCTATGCGGGCGATGTCTCGCGGATCATACCAGCCGATCAGCCTGTAGTTGCCCTCGCGTCCGCCCCAGTCGGTGCCTACGCCCAGCCCGTATACGCTGATCATCTCGTCGAGGGAACTCCTGAGCGCTATCTCCGTGAAGCTGCTTTGGGCGTCCACTACCCCGGCTTGTATGTAGAATCTCTCCCGTGGTTGATAGCGGACAATCCCGCCCAAGGCATGCGGCGGATAGGCCAGGGTGGGGTTCTTGGCCAGCGACAACGAAACGAAATTCCAACTGGCGACCTTGTTTACGTCGAAGTAATCGCACATGTCCATCTTGCCCGCCCAGAGAGCCAGTTCGTCGCCGAACAGTTTCTGCTCTATCAACAGGCTCGATACGTAGAGGCCCTTCGGCTCACCGGCCATCCAGTTCGTGTTGAGATGGCTGTTGACCAGGCCGCCCAGCCCGTTGCCGTCGCCTCCCCGCGTGTCGCTGATCAACCGCGCGCCCGGCCACAATTTCTGGACGACGTCCAACTTCCACCAGAACAC
>CALMMH010000404.1 GCA_937868145.1 uncultured Phycisphaerales bacterium | reverse complement strand
AGGCGGAACATCGAGCTTGCCTCGGCGGCCATCGGCAGAAAGGCGAAGGAACTTCTGGAGTCCCTCCCGCCGGACCAAAGGTCGTTCCGTCTGCCCGCGATCAGTCCCGAGCGTTGGTGGATGATCTGACCCGCGGAGGGTGTGTGGTTCGATCCACTGGGAATGGCGGTTTTGGCGGTCGGAACCCAAAAACCGAGTGAAACACAAGGATTTCTCGCAAGATGGAGTCACACACCGCGGAAACAGGGACTCCCCAACGGATTCTTGTTGAAGTTCCGCCTTAAGGTGTGATATAAATATATTGACAGTCTTTTTCGGTTGGCATTCACATTTTGGCCTCAGAAACGCAAAGTCTGGAATCTTCCGAGGAGCGGATATGGCCGAGAATGTTGCTACACACCGGGGCGCATCCTGTCTATCAGTCTGCCATTTTACATCGCTCTTGCCCGGTTTGGGTCTATTCTCATAGGAAGGAGGTGGATGCGGAAAGACCATGAGCATCTGGTTGTCCAAGGCAATATGTCGAGCCTATCATTTCGGCGAAGGCGTGTGGGGGCCGGGTCCATTCGACCGACACGCTACGGAGGCAGTGGAGGCGAAGGTTGACGTAAAATAAACGGGCGGCACATACGTCTCTAACCTTCGGTCTCTACCATGAACAGGAGTTGCTGATGTGACGCGCGTACAAAGCTGAACGATTCGTAAACTCTGTGAAGGAATGGAGACATGAAAAGAACCACGCTTTTCCTGGTGGCCCTCGTGGGGCTCTTGGTTGGCACAGCACAAGCACAAGACACCTATGTTCTGATGGAGGAGGATTTCGAGAGTCTGACGCTGGGACCGAATGTGGATGAAGGAACGGTGGGAGAAGCCGTCTGGACGGACATCCCCTCGGCCGGCTGGATCAACGACGCCAGCGGCGTCCCCGGAATCGAAGATCCTGCCACCGACGGCGTGACCGAGTGGGCAGGCTGGGGCTTCGCCAACAAGGACTGGTGGGTCACGACCGCCGCAGATCAGCGCCGTTCGGAATTCACGCTGGGAATCGGCACCGTGGCCATCGCCGATCCGGACGAGTGGGACGACGCAGGCCATCCCACCCCGAACTCGGCGAATCCTTACGACGTCTGGCTGAGCACGGCTCCGATCGACCTGTCTTCCGCCAGACCCAACACCGTAAAACTCAAGTTCGATTCGAGCTGGCGGCCGGAGTACGACGACGACTATCATCAAACCGCCAACATCACGGTCTCCTTCGACGGCGGAGAGAAGATCGAAGTGCTTCGGTGGGAATCCAATTCCGCCAGCCCGAACTA
Source organism: uncultured Phycisphaerales bacterium (assembly GCA_937868145.1). Classification (GTDB taxonomy): domain Bacteria; phylum Planctomycetota; class Phycisphaerae; order Sedimentisphaerales; family Anaerobacaceae; genus PLanc-01. Next base: position 2,283 of record CALMMH010000404.1, on the reverse strand, counting down.
CAAGGACGACAACTCCACCAACCAGACCATCAACGTCGATATCCCGAATCCCGCCGGCGCGGCCACCATGGTCATCACGTTCGGCCTGTTCGATGCCGGCAATGACTGGTGGTGGGCCATCGACAATATCGTCGTGACCGGCGGGTTCAGCGGCGTGCGGGCCTCCAACCCGAGCCCCAAGAGCGGGGCCCAGGAAGTGTCCGTGAAGACCGCCTTGAGCTGGACGCCCGGCGACTACGCAAGCCAGCATCGTGTCCTGCTCAGCACGGACGTCGACGCGGTGACCAACGGGACCGCCGTGGTCGCCACGCAGGACGCCAACAGCCTCGACGCTACGGGCCTGCTCGATTACGGCTCAACGTATTACTGGCGAGTCGACGAAGCCAACGGCGTGTCCTGGGATGAGGGAAGCGTCTGGAAGTTCACGACCGAGGCATACTCGTATGCCCTTACCGGCGTGACCGCCACTGCGTCCAGCGCCCAGCCCAGCATGGGACCGGAGAACACCGTCAACGGTTCCGGCCTCAACGACGAGGACCAGCACTCGACCGATGGGACCCAGATGTGGATGACCACGGGCGAGAAGCCCGATTGGATTCAGTACGAATTCGATGCGGTCTACAAGCTCGACACGATGCTCGTCTGGAACTCGAACCAGTTGGTCGAGAGCTTCCTGGGCTTCGGGGCCAAGGACGTCACGGTTGAGTACTCCGCCGACGGCGTGACCTGGACCTCGCTGGAAGGTATCTCGGAATTCGTCAAAGCGACCGGCACGACCGGCTACACGGCCAACACGACGGTCAACTTCAACGGAGCCGTGGCCAAGTTCGTCAAGCTGACGATCAACAGCAACTGGGGCGGCATGACCCCCCAAACCGGCCTGAGCGAAGTCCGGTTCTTCTACATTCCCGTGCAGGCCAGAGGTCCCGAGCCCGCCGACGACGCGACGGACGTGGCGGTGGATGTCGCCCTGGTCTGGAGTTCCGGCCGCGAAGCCGTTTCGCACAAGGTGTATTTCGCCGGCGAGGAGCAGGCGGTCGCCGACGAAACCGCATCCGCCGCGGCAACCGACGAGAACAGCTACACGCCCGACGACCTGACCTTCGGAAACACCTACTACTGGAAGGTCACGGAAGTCAACGCAGCCGAGGCGGTCGCCGAATGGCAGGGCAAGGTCTGGAGCTTCACCGTCGAGCAGTTCGGAGCCATCGACGACTTCGAGGGCTACAACGACGACGTCGACGCCGGGACCACGATCTGGAACGCCTGGGAGGACGGCGTGACCAACAAGGCCAGCGGCTCACAGGTCGGGTACTCGGAATCGCCCTTCGCCGAGAAGGCGGTTGTGCACGAAGGCCGGCAGGCGATGCCCCTGCTCTATGACAACAGCTCGTCCCCCTACTATTCCGAGGCCGAGCGGACCTTCGATTCGGCGATGAACCTGACCGCCCACGGAGCCGACTCTCTGTGCGTGTACTTCCAGGGCATCGGCGGAACCACGGGCAACTCGTCCGAAGGCCTGTACATTACGGTCAAGGACAACGCCGGCAAGTCCAAGACGATCGCCAATGCGGACGCCGCGGCCACCGTGGCGACGAGCTGGCAGCAGTGGACGATCCCGCTGAGCGAGTTCACCTCGGCCGGCGTGAAAATGACGGCGGTCAAGTCGATCGTCATCGGCGTGGGTAACCGGGCCAGCCCGACCGCGGGCGGAACCGGCAAGGTCTACATCGACGACCTCGGCTATGGTCGTTCGGCCCAGTAAGATCGGTTTCTTTGTAATCGCACTGGCAGGGACGCGTTCCTGTGTGGAACGCGCCCCTGCCGTCAGTTTATGGAGTACGGTGTTTGTCTACCGATCCCGTGGCCGGACGTAGGGGGCGTCAACGAAGCAGAGAAGGAGGTGCGCAGCAGATAATCTACTTATGGGAGCAAGTGTGATGGGATTTATGCCGATGAGTACTGCGAGGGCGTGCCGGCGAGTTGAGGAACCACCCAGGCACGCGGCGAAGGGATAGGCTCCCGGGCGAAGCCTTTTGGCGCTCGGGGAGCCGCGCACCCTGGTGTGTGGCCGGGGCGAGAGGTCCTATGTGCCTTCAACAAGAGCGTCCAGGAGGACATGAAGATGAAGAAGATCGTATTGGTGCTTGGCATCGCATTGGCGTTCGGCACGACGGCTGTGGCCGCGGACATCGCCGTTTCAACACAAGCCGGCTGGTTTGGGCAGGCCGCGGCCGACCGCGAAGCACAGGAAATCGCGACCAACGTAAAAGGGGCTGCGGT
>CALMMH010000403.1 GCA_937868145.1 uncultured Phycisphaerales bacterium | reverse complement strand
GTCTACGGCTCAGACGGCTCTGCCCGCGGGGCCAGACTCGCCTCGACGGTGCCGCCGTAAGCGCCCATGTCGACCCGCGTGTTGACCCCGGCCCGCTCGCTGAGCGGATCGTCCTGGGCACACGGCGGCTCCTCGCCGATCGGCATGGCCGGATCGCCCGCGTCGATGCAGGGACTCGTGGCGTCGTCATACGTCCAGTCGCCCAGCAGCGCGCTCCAGGACCAGCCCTGGCTCTTCAGGTGGTAGTCGCCCGCGGCGACAAAGAGGGGATCAGCGTCAAGGTTGCCCTCGCCTACCCAGCCGCCCTGAATATCGCTGTACGTTACCACAGAGGCCGATTTTGCCAGCGCCAGGTTCACGCCCTCGGCGTCCTGACCGTTGAAGTACACGATCGAGTTGGCGATGTTCGCCAGGACCGCGTCCACGCCCACGCCGCGGTTGTCGGCGACCGTGCAGTTCTCCAGGGTCGGATAGCCGCCGTCGACGCCGGCCTCGCGGTTGCCCACGATCAGGCAGTTGCGGAACGTGGCGTAGTTGTTCAGGACGATTCGTTTCTCCGTGTGGGCCCACATTTCTGCGCCGATGCCGTTGCCGGCGATCTCGCAACCGGTCAGGGTCGGCTTGCCCTTGTTCCACGCCTTGAGGCCCGCGCACCAGTTGTCCGTGACGACACAGTTGCTGATCGTCGGCGCCCCGCCGGAGCAGAGCAAGCCATAACTGCCGCCGGTGACGGTGAAGCCTGTGAAGAGGCAATCGGCGGTTTCGTCGTCCGCGAACATCACCCGCTGGCCGGGGCCGGCCAGGACCGTCGAGGCGACGACGGCCGGGTCCTCGGGATTGGTCGAGGTCAGAGTGACGCTCTTGCCCTTGAGGCGGATCTTTTCCGAGTAGACCCCCGGCGGGATCACAATCACATCGCCCGGCGCCGAGGCGTCGATCGCATGCTGAATGTAGTCATAGTACAGGCCGGTCGTCGCGTTCTGGATTGGGCCTTCCTCCAGGCCGTAACCGAAGTCCAGGGTCAGCCCCATGACCTCGTCGTAGCGATACCAGACGAGGGTTGAGCCGTCCAGCTTGGGACTGGAGCCGTAGTTCCATCCGGACAATTCGACCGGGACGGGACCATATTTCCGGGACAAGCAGTACAGATAAATGTATCCGGTGGATGTGTTGCCGGCATTGATGAACGCCACCAACGATCCATCGACATCCGGCTGGGTCTGGGGCCCGGAGGACACCAGAATCTCGAACTCGCGAACGTGGTCGGGATCGGAGATGTCCGCGCCGTAGATGTCGCCCACATCGTTTCGCTGGTCGGTCCAAACCACGGTATGGCCGGAAATCGCAGGATCGCTCTGCTTCTCAGCGGCCGTACAGATCGGGAAGACTTTGATGTGGCTCAGATCGGAGAGATCGGCGCCGTAGATGTCGCCGTCAGCCTCCCAGACAACGAGGTTGCCGGAAATGTCGAGAGGCTTCTCATATGCCTGCCGGAAGTTGTCATACGGGTACGGAGCCCCGTGGCCGACCTTCTGGGCAATCGTGAACTGCACCGGATTGGCCGGATCGGTGAGGTCCGCTCCGGAGATGTCGTACGCGGTCGAGATGTACTGGTCCTGGCTGCCGGTGTTGACGCTGCGATGGTGGAGCCAGACGACCTTGTTGCCCGAAATGGCGGGATATCCGTACGAATCGGTGTTGGTCCGAGTCGCCAAGTTCGATACTTTTCCGGTGACCACGTCGCCCAGGACGACGCTGGTGCAGATCATCTCATAGGCCCCTTCCGGCCCCGTGGTCCAGACGATACGGTCGCCGTCGATCTCGGGCATCGTATCCGTGGGTTGGGCCGCCAAGCTGTCCACGCGGCCGCTTTCCAGATCGACGCAGCGGATGTTCCAGGAAGAATCGTAATAGTCGCCGGCCGCAAAGACCGCCTTGGTCCCCGACACCGCGGGGTATTCGAAGTACTCGTAATTGTCGGGATCTTGCGTAATGATGGTCAAGTCGGTTTCTTTCACCGTGAGGGAAGCCGTTTCGATCGTCACGGTGTCCGGGACGCTCGTCGTGAAACCATCGCTGACCACCAGTTCGAAGACGTACACGCCCGGCGCGGCGCTATAGAAATACGTTTGCGGCGTGTCCATGTCGGGCGTGATCCAGAACTGCTCGATGACGGGACCGTCGATTTGCCGCCATGTGTAGGTCAGTTCGTCCGGCGGATCGGCGTCGCTGGATCCCGATCCGTCGAGCACGACAGACCCCGGCGCGCCCCACAGCGCGTCGAAACCCGCATCGGCGACGGGCGTCTCATTGCCGATCACCACGAGGACGCGGTCCGCTCCGCTGGTGTACTGGCCGTCGCCGACCGTCAGCTCGAAGACATACCAACCTTCGGCCGGGGGCGTGAACGCAGGTTTTTCCGCCGCGGGGTCGCTCAATTCGACTGCGGTTCCCTGAACCTGCTGCCACTGATAGGTCTTGGTCCCATTGGGGTCGGAGAAATAGCTGCCCTCGGCGTCGAGCGTGATCGGCTCGGGGGCCAGCTTGTGCTGATCGACTCCGGCGTCAGCCAGCGGCTGGACGTAGCCGATGAACTCATCGGCGCCCATGTCCACTCGTCTGGCGTACAGACGGGCATCTCCGTCGATGTCCTCGGCGCTCTGGACCGGCAGGACGTTCGGATCGCCCGCGCTGATGCAGGGAGATCCCACCAACAGATGGAAATTGTTCATCGACGCATTGCGGAACTGCGGATTTACGGAGATGTTGCCGTACTTGCCGGTCCAGTCGGCAGTATCATCGAAGACCGACTCGCCGGTCCTTTCATTCTCCATGCCGTAATTGGCGGGCGAGTTGTCCCAGACGTTGTTGAACCGGATCACATCGTCGTGCGCCTGCCAATAGAACAGGCCGCCGCCGGACTTGGCCCCGCAGATGATGTTGTTCGCCACGAGGCCTTCCGAACCATAGCTGAAGTAGACGTACAGATTGCCGCCGCGGCCGTTTTCAGGGTTCTTGCTGACGTCGTTGTTCACGATCGTGTTGTTGACCACGGTGCAATACGGGGCATAGGCGCCTCCGCCGTAGGCGGCGGAATTGTTGTAGATCACGTTGTTGGAGATGGTCGCATAGCTCGATGCGTAGATGCCGCCGCCATATAAAAAGGAAAAGCGCGCCGCTGCCGGGCGCTCTAAATCACGCGTCATGCCGCCGGCGATAGTTGCCCCGGAGCGCGACACGCCGGGGAAGATCGCCAGGGCCTGGGCGCAGCCGATCCATACCGCATCCAGCCAGGTCATTTCATCCAGCTTGCGGCGGCGTTTGCCCAGGCCCTCGGCCAGCAGCAGCAGCCCGGCGGTGACGAACAGGAAGCACAGGCTGTTCACCACCGGCATCACGGCCAGGGACTCCAAGGGCATGCGGCTGTGGCCCAGGAGGAAGGAGACGGTCGGATTCAGGGCCAGGGCCATGACCGAGGTGGCCGCCAGGGGCAGGTAGAAGTGGGCGATGGTGGCGTAGTCCAGGGGCTTGCGGGCGTACTCGGGGCTGGCCTCGGTGGCCAGCAGGCGCCGCCGGGCGTGGCGGACCCAGAACCG
>CALMMH010000402.1 GCA_937868145.1 uncultured Phycisphaerales bacterium | reverse complement strand
TGACCAAGAACATCCCCGCCGGCTCGGGCCTGGGCTCCGGCAGCAGCGACGCGGCGGCCACCCTGACGGGTCTGAACAAATATCTGAGCCTGGGGCTGACCCAGTCCCAGCTCATGGATCTGGCGTCGCGACTCGGCAGCGACATCCCCTTCTTCCTGAACGGCCCCCTGGCTTTCTGCACGGGACGCGGCGAGAAAATCTCCGAGTTGCCCGGGGGATTCGATTTCACCGCGATCTTGATCCTGCCTCCCGTAAATTCTTCAACGAAGGAGGTTTATGCGCACTACCGTCACGATTCGGATCTCTACAGCCGCCTTCACTGCCCGATTGCCGCTCACCTCGAAAAAAACAGAGTTGATTTGGCGGCGAGAATGTGCGTAAATATGTTGGAAAGCAGTTGCTTTCATCTGTATGAGGAACTTGGAGACTTAAAGCATACTGTCCAGACGCTCGGTGAGGGATGCGTTTGCCTTAGCGGAAGCGGCTCTACCTTGTTTTGCATCCTGGATCGAGCGGATTTAGACTACGTTCACAACGTGCGAGACACCTTGACCGAGAGGACAGGCTGCAAATGTGTTGTCGTGAGGAACAACAGATGGTAGGGTTTTCGGCGAGGCAGAGACATGAAAATAACGGAGGTTCGAGTCAGGCTGATCAAAAACAAGGATGACCGGCTGAAGGCGTTCTGCTCGATGACGTTCGATCATGAGTTCGTGATCCGCGACATCAAGGTGATCGAGGGAATGGACGGGTACTTTGTGGCCATGCCGTCACGGAAGATGAGCGACCACTGCGAAAGGTGCGGCAGCAAGAATCATCTTCGGGCCAGGTACTGCAACGGCTGCGGAGAGCCCCTCCTGGACAACCGGGCGAAGAAAGACATCAAGGGGAGAATCAAACTCCACGCGGATATCGCCCATCCAATCACCGTGGAATGCAGGCAGCGGATTCTGAAGGAAGTGGTCACAGCCTACAGAAAAGAAGTGAAGAAATCCTTGCAACCGGGGTACAAGCCGGCGGAGATGGACGTGGACGACGACGAAATCCCCGAAACGATCCGATAGAGACGGTTCAGACGATCAGGTCTTCCAAAACCTTGTCCATCGCCATATCCAGCCGGTCCGCCAAGTCGTATCGGCCTTCGGTGATCTGTCGACGCAGACGAAGCACCTTCTGTCGCCGAACCTCAGGTAGAGAAGCGATCTTCTTCAGCACCTGTCCCAGAGGTGTATGATGGATGTTGTCAAGGATCTGTTCCATAACCATGTCCTTGTCCTGGGAGAGATCGGTCTTAAGAGGATTCACCCATTCCTGACGTTCTTCAACAAACCCGTTGGAACCTTGTTCCGGCATCCGCATAATCCCAGCTTGAGTATCTCACTGTTCCTAGGAGTCGCCTCACCACTGCGGCGACCCTGAACCACAATATCTTGTATCCCTCGCGTTTTCTGTCTGAGGCCTAATACAGTACTGATATCGACACAAGGGTTTCGAAAACTTTAGTGAAGTTCGCACATCTGGACGCGACTTTTTTTGCGGAAAAACCCGGTCAATTGCGCGGTTTTGTAGGCCTGTTGTACCGTCTGCACAACCCAGCGAGGTTAGAGGGAACCTGGGATGACGTTCTCCACGCCCATCCGCAAGCCTGTCATAGGGAATCTGGGGAACCTACTACATATAGTGACATGCCGCCTGGACGGGGTGGTAAGAAAGGGTATCCCGGCAAGCCATGGGTCATCAGGAATCGACGGGGTCCATTGCCTAATAGTAGTAGATGAAGTGGAGATCCACTTTCCACTGGTCGGGCATATCCTTGCGTGTGGTCAACTCGATCTTGTCGCACTGGAGATTGATATAGGTCGTCTGGATCATCGACAGGAACTTGGCTGCCTGGACGATGCTGATGTCCTTGAAATTCACCGTGCCGTCCTGACGCTGCTTGCCGCTGAAGTTGACCTTGCCTCCGGCCCCATACTGCAAATTCCCCGGAGGAATCGCGCACAGGTTCGCCACCTGGGGCACGGCTACGTCATAGGCGAACTCTCGAACGACGTTGTTTGGATCCACCGCGCGAAGGATTCGCTGGGGATCGATCTCCAGGATCCCCATGATCTGAGTCTGGCCCTCGATCAACAGGCTGTAATCCTGGTCGCAGTCTCGCTCGGCCGCCGGCAGGTACACCGCCCGGACCAGCAACGGCCACAGCCCGATCAGGAGAGGAATCCCAAGGTAATACAATATCGGATTACGATGAATATCATGCATGATTATGGCCTCTGCGATGGCTTCTTGACCACCTTAACCGTCACGGAGAACGCGCCTTCGTCGACGGACTGTTTGCCCACCTCAAACCCCTGCTTTCGCATGGCCTCAAAGACCTCGCTGACCTTGGCCTGGCTGGGGGTGGTCCCGCTGAGAGTGATGTTCGGTCCCGTGATGGTGATCTTGTCTATGTTCAGACTCGTGTTCTTGGCGCAACTGTTCATCGCCTCCAGAATCAGCTTCATCTTCGCGGTGACGGAGTCCTGGTCGGCGCCGACGCCCGTTTTCTCGGCCTTGAGAATCCGCAGCGTCCGGTCGAGGTCCGACACGGCCGCTTTCATCGTGTCCGGAAGCTTCGCCTTGCCCGGCATGACCGCCAGATAATCCGGCTCGAGTTTCCCCCGCAGGGCCTCCCGATACCGGTTCTCCCGGAGCAACTGGGAATGGAAGAACACCCCCACCGCCAGCAGGAGGATTGTCAGAGAGATGCTCAGGAACCGAACGGCCCGCTGAAACCGTAACTTCTTGCCCAGGAACGGCATATGGTCGTTGCGGAAGCTCACGCTGTTGGACTTCTCTGCCAGGCCCAGGGCCGCTCCATAGGCAAGAGCGAGATCCACCGGGTTGGAGCAGCCGGATATCTGTTCCGGTCCGGCCCCTGCCATGGCCGCCAGATCGCACGCGCTGACGGCGATGCCCATCTTCTCCCCCACCGACTGCAAGGGCAGCTCGCCGCGGATGTCGAACGCACAGAGCCGCTTCACCGGGTGAGCGGCCGCCAGAGCCATGGTGACCAAAGCCTCTCTGGCCAGCAACGAGGTCCTGTCCTGGGACGCCCCGATCAGGAACGTGCGAAGCGTCACCAATTCCCGCTCGGCCGACACCACCACGAGGTACCCCCGGCAATCCGAGAGCACCGCGTACAGGATGCTGCCCTCAGACTCTTCCGCCTTCTCGGTGTATTCGATCAGGTAGCGGGAAAGGCAGTAGACATCGGGATCGACAGCCACCGGATCGATGCTGTTTGTCTGAAGGGATTGGATGGCGTCCGTCAGAACGGACCGCTGAGCCGTGAAGACATCGAGGTTCGTCCCCTCTTCGTCGCTCGATATGATGCGAAACGTCACGGCCACGTCCGATATGTCCGTCGCCAGGGTCTCTTCCGTGTCGAAGCGGACGGTGGCCGCGATCTTCTTGGGATCGGTGAACTCGCTGCGCACGGCGTGTTGCATGAACTCGGCGCAGTCGAGCGCAACCGCCGCCTCGGCAAACCGGATCTTCCGCTCGCCATGGGCGCAGGCGATCCGATCGCACAGGACCCGCGGATTCACCTCTTCGCCCTCGATCGTGACCGAGAAGCAGTCGAGCAGCTTCTTGTCGCGACCCTGGGAGGCCAGACTGACCGCCGTGGCCCGGTCCTTTCCCAGGTAGATTCCCAACTGGTTTCCAGTTTGCACGATAACGATCTCCAAATATCATACTGACGCCACTGGCTTTTTCGTCCAAAGCCGAGCGGGCATTCAGTAAACGGACTTATTAACTGGACTTTTGCAAAATGGCCCTTCTACAGAAATCCAGTGCTTAGTCGCAAATCACCGCGATTTGCTTGATTTTATCGCCCTCTTTGCTCACGGCCGCGATGGCGGTGGCCCGGGCCGCCCCGCTGACGGCCGTCACCCGGATGGTGAACACCGTGCTGGCGGTCGTCAGATAATCCCGGCACTTCTCGATCGTGTCCGAGTACCCCAGCATCGCCTGCTTGATCTCGTTGACGTCCGCCACCGGCTTGATCTTTCGCTGCTGGATGATGGTCTCGGCGATCTTCGGAGCGTGCATGACGCTGCCGAAGGACACCGCCGCTTCCAGAACGTTCCGCGGAGCCGTGTTGATGTTCACGTGCCGGGTGGACCAGAGCCCCAGGTACTTCATCGCCGACTCCTGCCGGCTGTCGCTGACGATGCTCGGCCGGCTCAACAGGGCTGTGTTGAGAAGCGAACTGTGCAACAGCGTCGCGAATTCCTTGTTCTGCTGCTGAATCTGCTCCGCGACGGAAACGGTCTTCTTGCCGGTCGTCCGCTTGGCCGCCGCGGCGCTGGTGGCCTTGGGAGTCGAACGGGTGATCCGGGTCCGCTGATTGGCCGTCAAAGGAACTTCCGCCTTCTCCTCTTTGAATTCCGTTTTGAAGGGTTTGGCCTTGGCGATCGCGGCTAGGTCCTGGTTCAATTCCGTGATCTCCTCGGACGTATACCCCATCCACTCGCAAAACGTCGTCCAGCCGACACCGGCCGCATCCCGCTGCTTGTCGTCGGCAAGCAACACCCAACCCAGCGGATATTTCGCGTTCTCATCCTCGATCTCGATCGTCACTTTGGCCGAACCGATCTCGAACTCGGTGGGCTCGGTCACCCGCGGCCAACGGGGACCGTACGGACCCGGGATCTCCACCTTCTGCCCGCCCGCAAGAAGTCTTTCGTTGGAATCCGGATCGGCATCATTGACGTCGTTGGCGTTCTTGCTCGTCGTTTCCTCGTCGGTATTGGGATCTGTGTCGTCGTCGGAATCCGTCAGGCGGTTCTCGGTCAAGTACAGTTCCATCTGGGCCAGAAGCTTCTGATACTCCGGCTCGCTCAGGGCAAACACGTCGGAGAAGTCCGGCTCATTGGGCCGGCTGATCAACGCGAAATCCAGGCCGTCCATGGACGCCAGCGCATACTTGACGGCAGAAACGCAGGCGTTCTGGGCGACACAGCAATCGATGAGGTACTGGTCCCGGTGTCGGCGCGCGGCCACCCGAACGCTCAGGGTGTACCCCAGCGTCGAGAGGATGACCAGGATCACCAGCGTGATCAACAGGATCACGCCTGGACGATCCCGCCGGCTATTTTGTCCTTGTCCGTCCGGGTGTCCGCACATGGGTCGTGGATCCTTGGGTTGATCGTGTTCCTGTGGCGCGCGTATTCGAAGTCTTCTCGGAGGCATCCTGCTCCTCGGCCGACGACTCCGCGTCGGAAACATCGTCCTTCACGTCCTGCCGGCTGGGGTCGCTTTCGTTCGGCTCGTTGGCGTCTCCCGAAGATTCCGTGGCGAATCGGATCTTTCGCATCGCGTTGAGGACGAAAGTCCGACTGATCTTCTGCTCGTCGAGAACGTCCAGATTCCCGCGCGACGTCTCATACGGTTCGGCGAAGGAAATCGTGACCAGGATGCCCGTCGGAGGGGCCGACGCCGGCCACTGATCGACCAATTCGTCGCCCTTGTAAGCCTGAACCTGGAAGAAGGTCGCGCCTCGGCAAATCGGCACGAAGGGATAGTTCTTCTCCCAGTCTTCCCGTTGGTCCTCGAGCAGTTTGTCCGTCTGGCCCATCCCTTCCCGGCTGCGATAGACGATCAGGCCGGGGCTATCGCCCTCGTGGTCGTACGCCGCCCGCCAGGTGATCTCTTCGAGGACCTGCTCCTTGTTTTCCTTGTCGTGGAACACGCGACGCAGGACCAGGTCGGACCTGGCAAAGCCGCTGTCGAAGCCATTGCGAATCTGCACAGTCACATCGTCGGCCCCCAGAACCCCGGCGACGTCTTCGCCAATAAGTTGGAGAACCTCCGAGGCCAGAGAGGGACTCTCGATTCTCTGAAGCACCGCATCGGCCGCCTGGTTCGCCCGGCCGTAGATGTTCAGGATCGCGGTCAGGACCATGCCGCCAATGACCACGGTCACGAGCATCTCGCCCAGCGAGAATCCCGATGGTTGTCTCCGTTTCATATGGCGAACTCCTGTTTCCAGCGACTCGTCTCGACGCTACTTCGTCTGCTTCTGCTTCTTGAGCAGTTCCAGGATCTGACTGAGGCTCAGGTTCTCGATCTCCTCGGACGACAGACCCGCCGCGGCTCTTTGCACAGCGGAATTCTCATTTTCCGACCCGCCGGCGGC
>CALMMH010000401.1 GCA_937868145.1 uncultured Phycisphaerales bacterium | reverse complement strand
CTGTTCGGCGGCAACCTCTTCGAGACGGGGCAGTTCTTCTATCGGGCCGACAATTTCTTCATGCTCCTGGCCGGCGAGCCGCAGAAGGCCCACCGCTTCCTCGACAAGCTGGTGGAGGTCCATCTGGCCAATCTCGAGAGGTTCCTGGCCGCCGTGGGTTCGTCGATCGACATCATACTTTTTGGCGATGATCTGGGCATGCAGACCGGGCCCATGCTCAGTCCCAAGATGTACTGCGAATTTTTCAAACCCCGCCATCAGATTCTCTGGAAACGGGCGAAGGAACTGGCCGACGTCAAGGTCATGCTCCACTGCTGCGGCGGCGTCCGCGAGCTGCTCCCGCATCTGATTGAGGTGGGCCTGGACGCCATCAACCCGGTGCAGATCACGTGCGCCGGAATGAACGCCGCTGAGTTGAAATCCGAGTTCGGCCGGGATCTGACCTTCTGGGGCGGCGGCTGCGATACTCGGGACATCCTCACCGGCGCGAAACCCGAGCAGGTCGCCGAGCACGTCAGAAATCAGGTGCGTATCCTCTCGCCGGGCGGCGGCTTTGTGTTCCAGCAGGTTCACAACATCCTGGCGAACGTTCCTCCCGAGAACGTGGTCGCCATGCTCGATGCGGTGAACGCGGATCGATGACGCCGGCCCTTTCGGCTGAAGAGAAACTTTTGTCTCAGGAGTTTTGCCATGACTGATTCGTGCAAACGCAAGCCCATTCCGGCCGGCCACTCCCGGCGGGATTTCCTCAAGACGAGCGTCGTCGCGGCCGGCTCGGCGCTGCCGCTGTATTCGACGTTGGCGGTCAACGCGGCCCCGAAGAAGATACGCATCGGCGTCGTGGGAGGGGGGTTCGGCACGAGCTTCCAGTGGCACGAGCATCCGGATTGCATCGTCGAGGCCGTCAGCGACCTGCGGCCGGAGCGTCGCGAGGGGTTGATGCGCACATACAAGTGCAGCAAATCGTACAACTCGCTGGAAGAGCTGGTGCTGGATCGGAACATCGATGCGGTGGCGGTTTTCACCGAAGGGCCCAACCACGTTCGGCACGTCGCGGAGGTGGTCAAGCACGGCAAGCACGCGATTTCCGCGGTGCCCGCTTCGGTGGGCGGTGGCGTCGAGGATGCCGAGCGACTGCTCGACGCCGTCAAGATCTCCGGCCAGACCTACATGATGGCCGAGACCAGTTATTATCAGCAGCCGACGATCTCCGTGCGAAAATTCCACGAGCAGGGCAAGTTCGGCGAGATCTACTACAGCGAGGCCGAGTACCAGCATCCGGGGCTCGAAGTGCTCTACTTCGAGAACGGCAAACGCACCTGGCGTCACGGCCTGGCTCCCATGCACTATCCGACGCACTGCACCGCCTTTCTCGCCGGGGTCACCGGCGAGCGGCTCACCGAGGTGGTCTGTCACGGCTGGGGCGACGACGACCCGATCTGCAAGGACAACGCGTACAACAACCCGTTCTGGAACGAATCCGCGATGTTCAAGACGGATCGCGGCCATGCCTTCCGCTGCAACGTGTGGTGGAAGGGCGCCCATCGTGGGACCGAGCGGGCCCAGTGGATCGGCAATCGGATGAGCTTCTACTGCGACGACCCGAGGGGACTGCCGCCGGTGATCATACGCTCGGCCGAGGGCCGCAAGGAGAAGGACGACGCCGGTTTCGTTCGCGATCTGCCGGAGATGGAGAAGTACGAGCAGCCGGCGTGGTGGAAGACAGACATGTTGCCCGAGCCCCTGCGGCACGACAGCGGGCATTACGGCTCGCACACATTCCTGACGCACGAATTCATCGACGCGCTGACGCACGACCGTCGGCCTGCCGTCGACATTTACGAGGCCCTGGCGTACACCGTGCCGGGAATCGTCGCGCACGAGTCCGCTCTGCGGGGCGGCGAGTTGCTGAAGATCCCCCAGTTCAATCGACCGGCGTAGTGTTGGAGGGTAGTTTCTACATGACGGCAAAACGAGTGGTCTCGCTTCTTGTCTTTGCGGTTGGCATTGTCTCAGTCTCTGCTGGTTTCGGAGCTCAGGAAGACCAAGTGATACAACTGGCCAAAGAAGTGAGCAGCCGAGGATGGATTGCGTATGCGGCGCGCGGGGAGAGCGGGACTTGGGACTTGTTCCTCATGCGGCCGGACGGTTCCGAGCGTCGGAACATCACGAACACCGCGGACTATGAAGAGGGCGGTCCGAGGTTCTCGCCGGACGGCAAGCGGCTGTTGTATCGCCGCTTCGCGAAAGGCGCGATCATCAACCATGACCTTTGGGGTTTCCAGGGAGAGTTGATGATCGCCGACGCCGAGGGCTCGAATCCGGTGCAAATCGGCGTCGATCGCGAGTTCCCCTGGGCCTCCTGGTCGCCCGATGGAAAACAAATCGCCTGCCTGACCCCAAAGGGAATTCAAATCGTCGATTTGCAGACGAGAGCGGTGGTGCGGGAACTGCCCCGCAAGGGGATCTACCAACAGCTTTTCTGGTCGCCCGACGGTCAATGGTTCTGCGGCGTGGCGAACGCCCGCATCATGTGGACGGTTGTGCGGATGAATGCCCAGACCGGCGATCTGAACATCGTGCAGGAGTTCCAGAGCTGCACGCCAGACTGGTTTCCCGACTCGAATCGCATCATCTTCCCGTCGCGTCCGGCGGGCCAGGATGGCTACGGTTTCACGCAGCTCTGGATGAGCGATGGGGACGGCAAGGAAGCCCGGATGATCTACGGCGAGGACGGCTACCACATCTATGGCGGAGCCCTCTCGCCGGACGGTAGGTATGTGCTGTTCACGCGATGCGCCGACGACGGCGGCGGTTCCGAGCAATCCGGAGCGCCGATCTGCGTGATGCGAATGGAGAATGCCCCTGCGATTGCTGGGCCGAGCGAGACGCTGCGGAAGGTGCACCCCGAGGCCAAGGACGCGGTGGTGTTCCAGCTTGTCGAAGGCTGGGAGCCGTGTTGGACGTATGCGGAGATAGGAGCCACGAAATGAAGATCGTCTCGACTCTGGTGTTGTTGTCGCTTGTCTGGCTGAGCGCCTCCTGCGCCAAGAAGACGCAGACAGCGGTGGACCCGAACGTCACGACCCGCGGCAGCATCGAGGTCACGGCCCAGTTGGAGGAGATCCGAGGCGACCTGATCGACGACCCGATGTATGACTATGCCCATGTGATGAAGTACAAGGTCGTCCAGGTCCACCGGGGCAAGGTGGACAAGGACATCCTCTACGTCGGGCACTACAACCCGGCCGAGCCTCGCAGCAGCGTGGCCGATGCCCGCGTCCAGGAGATCGGCGGCAACGTCAAGCAGTTCCGCGTGGGCGATTTGCACCGCATGGCGATGGAGGTCCCCATCGACGACCACTACATGGGCGGAATCATCAACAAGTACTTTGGCGAGGTGAACGACCCGGTGTATTGGGCAATGTGGACCGACAAGGCCGAGAAGTGATCGATGGCATTCACGTCCCACATCTTTCTCTTCTATTTTCTGCCGGCGGTTCTGCTGCTGTATCATCTCATTCCCCGGCGGTGCCTGGCGATCCGCAATATCTTGCTGATTGCGGCCGGGTACGTATTCTATGCGTGGGTGAGCCCCTGGTTTGCGGCTCTCCTGTTCGGCATGACCGTGGTCAACTACGCGTTGTCCCGCATTATCGCAGCAACCGCGGCGAAGAGAACTCGCATCCTGCTGACGTCCCTTGCTGTTGCGATTGACCTGACAGTACTCGGGTTCTTCAAGTACGCCGTGTTTGTTGAGGGGAACCTCAACAGCATGCTGCTGCTCGTCGGCCGGGACATGTTGCCCGTGCTGCGAATCGCCCTGCCCGTGGGGATCTCCTTTTACACGTTCAAGGTCGTCAGCTACATCGTGGACGTCTATCGCGGACAGTCGCCGCCGGCCCGGTCGTTGCTGGATTTCGCATGTTACGTCTCGTTCTTCCCGCAACTTCTGTCGGGGCCGATTCAGCGGTTCGGCACGATCGACGCCAAATCCGATCCGGCGTCGACCTTCGCCGATCAGCTCGCGGGCCGCTCGCACACGCTGGATAAGTTCTCCTGGGGCGCGGCCCTGTTCATGTTGGGATTTGCCAAGAAAATCCTTTTGGCCAACGGCGTGGCTCAGATTGCCGACGCGGTTTTTTCCGCCGCGTCGCCAGGGATGACGGACGCATGGTTCGGAGCCCTGGCGTACTCGTTCCAGTTGTACTTCGATTTTTCCGCCTATTCGGAGATGGCCATCGGCATCGGGTTGATGTTCGGGTTCGAGTGCCCCCGCAATTTCGACGCTCCGTACCGGGCCGAGAGCTTCAGCGTCTTCTGGCGTCGGTGGCACATCTCGCTGTCGAGTTGGCTGCGCGACTATCTCTACATTCCGCTGGGCGGCAGCCGGACCGGACCGGGACGCACGTATGCAAACCTGCTGATCGTGTTCCTGCTGTGCGGCCTGTGGCACGGGGCCGGCTGGACGTTCATCGTCTGGGGCGCGTGGCATGGTCTGTGGCTGATCGTCGAGCGAATTCAGAGGGGAGCGGGACCCAGGGGACAAACAGAGCCCGCAGGATTTCTGATGCTTCACGTTTCACGTCTCTCGACGTTTGCTTCCGTCACGCTGGGATGGGTTATCTTTCGGGCGACGAGCCTGTCGGAGGCCTGGAGGATGCTGATGGTCCTGCTCTGGCCCCGGGCGACGGAGGGAGGCTCGACGCTCCTGAGCGCCGTGATCTATACGCGAGGCCATCTCGTCATCATGGCCTTGTGCGCTCTGCTGGTGTTCCAGCCTGTGCAGGGCTTCGATTGGACTCGTCGGCTCAGTTGGCCCAAGGTCCTGGCGCTGGTCGTCCTGTTTGCCCTGTCGCTGATGACGATGTTCGCGCAGTCGTTCAGGTCGTTTCTGTATTTCCAGTTTTAGGAGTGCTTCGGTGGCGGCGCATCGCTCACAACGCATCGGTCTGGTCGTTGCCTTCGTGGTTGCGATCGGGGTCGTCGCTCCCACCCAGATCCTCTTTGAACTGCGGGAGGGCGACACGCCGGGGATTGCGGAGTTGTTCCGACAAGCTCCGACCCGAGCGAATCTCAGGCGTCTGGAAAACGATCTGGAGAACCATTGTCGGTTGGGGCAGGTTGTCCGCCCCTGGATGCAGTTCGCTCGTTTTGGGCTCCTGGCCGACGCGGGAGACAAGGCCCTGCTCGGACGCGACGGCTGGTTCTTCTACCGCCCGGCGGTTCAGTACCTTATCGAGCCGTGGTCGCCGGATGAGGGGCAAATCCAGGGAAACGTCTTCGACGCGGTTGTTTCCTTTCGCGATGAACTGGCGAAGCGAGGCATCAAGCTCCTGGTGATGCCCGCGCCAAACAAGGCCAGCGTCTATCCGGAGATGCTCGCGGCCCGGGCGGGCAGGGGATCGGCGACTGTCAATCGGACGACGCTGGATGTTTTGGCGAAACTGAAGCAAGCCGGCGTCGAGGTTGTCGATTTGTTTGACGTCTACGCTGAGGCCCGCAGGAAGTCCGGCAGTCCCGAGTATTACCTGGCTCAAGACAGCCACTGGTCGCCGGAGGGGATGAGGCTTGCGGCTGAGACCGTCGCTCGTCGGCTTCTTGATTTGGGCTGGGTCGAACGAGGGACAACGAAATACGAGATGAGGTCCGTCCCCGTCGAGCGATACGGCGACGTGCTCAAGATGATTCGCGTGCCGCAGGTGGAGAAACTCTACAAGCCCCAGCAAATGAACTGCACACGAGTGGTGGACGCCGCAAGCGGAAAGCCCTACGCGGACGACCCGAACTCGCCTGTCCTGGTCCTGGGCGACAGTTTCTTGAGAATCTTCGAGCGGGACGAGCCCGGCGCCGGCGGATTCGTCGCTCACCTGGCGTGCAATCTTGGTTTCGGCCTAAGCAGCATCATCAGTGACGGCGGCGCTTCCACGCTGGTCCGTCAGCAACTGGCCCGCAAGCCGGCGCTCTTGAAGGGCAAGAACGTTGTCGTTTGGGAATTCGTCGAGCGGGACATTCGCTTCGGCACCGAGGGATGGCAGGTAATTCCCTTGCCGTGATGCCGCGACAGCCCAAATTATCAGAAGAACCGTGTCCCACGTGGAAATTGCTTGTTGAAATTCGCCAATTGGTGGATAATGGCTCGTCGATGTCGCACGAAGCATTCAATCGCGATCCGATGGCCCGGGT
>CALMMH010000400.1 GCA_937868145.1 uncultured Phycisphaerales bacterium | reverse complement strand
AGGACTCGCTTCATGATGGATTCCTTTCCCTGGAAATGCGTGCCCTTGTGACTCTCCTTCTGATGCAGACACCGGATCGAACCGCTTCGGCGTGAACAGAATTCGCAGCCGTCTGTGTCCATATATACTCCCAAACACAGGGCGACAGATATGGGCAAATGCTATCTTGTCATAAGGAAAATACGACCCGTGCGCGCACGGGTCTCGTGGGATTTGGCTGTCGGAGGCAGACGCCCGCCTAGACACGCAACAACTGCTGCTCCCGATTCAACGGTCTCTTCCTGCGGATGCGAAGGACGAGCCCTGTCACCAAAAGAATCAAGACGAGCAGCCCCAGGGCGGGGAAAACCACCACTTCCATGATCGACGTCTTCCGGACGGTCGGCAGAGGGGTGGCCACCCAATCGATGTCGGCAAACGCCGGAAGCGGAACCTTGCTGCTGGCGTCCAGAAAATCCGTGCTGGCGTTTCCGTTGATCAAACCGTCCGCGGGTTGTCCGGCCAGGGCGCCACCTGCCGAAATCGGCGATGCCGTCGGATCGCTCCCCGCAACGGCCGGAAGGTCCGCCTCGTTCTCCAACATGGGGCTTAGCACCCCTTCGTCTGAACCCGAGGGCTCGAGGTTGGGGTCGGAGGCCTCTGCCACGTTCCGAGGGGAGGACTCGACATAGCCGATCAAACCCTGTTGAGACTGCAACCAGCCCTTGTCATTCAAGGTGACCGTCGTGTTCACGGCTTGCGCCAATCCCGCGAGCAGCAAAATCAGAAGCCCTGTCCATCCGCGCATTTTCATAGCGTTCCCTCCAGGTGTGATTGCCTATCGATCTGTCCATCTCGATTTGACGCATCGCCCGGCAATGCTCCCGGCATTCCTACGAAAAGCGGCTCCATCCAGGATCTCGCGCATCCTCCTTGATGCAGGCTCCAGTGTAGCACACCGGCGCCGACCTGGCAAGCGAAAGACCCCTCGGAAGATACACAATACCCAGGAAATTCGCATCTCGGACTCGTCCCTCCCCTGACGGCAATCGCGTCTTTTCCCTTCCACGCCCCGCGTTCGGCCCGGACGGCCCGGCGTATCCTCTTTTATGGGACGACTCGTCTGATTGAAGAAAGGACCACCATGAACGGAAAACAGCCGCAGGAACCGTGGGAATATGGTTCTTTTTCATCACATCTGGCGTACCAGCCGCCGCCGCGGTCGTACGAGCGGTCCGTCCTGCCCCCGGCCGTACCGGCAGTACTCTTACTGCGAAGCGAAAGGTCGCGCCGCGGAACGGCCATCCGACACCCTGACCGCGACGCTTACGCCGCGGGGCTCTCTCGATGCGACAGGATATACAGGACCGGCAGCACGATCATTTCCAGCGCCAACGAGCTGATCAACCCGCCGAAGATCACCGCCACCAGCGGCCGCTGAAGCTCGGAGCCGGCGCCCGTCGCATAGAGCATCGGCAGCAATCCCAGCAGCGTCGTCGCGGTCGTCATCACCAGCGGTCGGAGGCGAAGCCGGCACGCCTCGAACACGGCGTCGACCGCCGCCCTGCCCTCCCGTCGAAGCTGATCGCAGAAGCTGACCAGGACCAGTCCGTCCTCGACCGCCACGCCCAGCACCGCGATGAATCCGATCGTCGCGGCCACGCTCAGGTGGATGCCCAGCAGATACATCGCGGCGGCGCCTCCGATCACCGCAAACGGCAGGTTGAGCATGATCAGCGAGGCGCTCTTGAGCGAGTTCAAGGCGCTGACGAGCAGGACGAAGATCAACAGCAGCGAGATCGGCACGACGATCGTTAGCCGTCTCATGGCCCGCTGCTGGTTCTCGAACTGCCCGCCCCACACAAGCCGATAGCCGGACGGCAATCCCCGCTCGATGCCTGAGAGTTTGTTCCGAGCCTCCGTGACGAAGCCGCCGATGTCCCGGCCGCGAACGTTGCATTCGACCAGCAGTCGGCGGCGCGAGTCCTCGCGGTTGACCTTCGCGGGCGCATCGATCGGCTCGATCCGCGCAATGTCCCCCAGCGGCACATTGTACCCCAGCGGACCGGCCACCAGCAGCCGGGCCAGATCCTCGTTCGCTTGCTGCGATTGCCCTTCTTTCCCCAGCCGCACCACGATGTCGACGGGTACGAGATTGTCGTAAAGAGTTGATGCGGTCTTGCCGCCCACGGCCGCTTCCAGCACCTCGTTGACGGCCTCGACGCTGATCTTGTGCCTGGCCATGGCCTGGCGATCGAGCACGACATTGAGCTGCGAGAACCCGGTGACCTGCTCGATCGCCACGTCCTCCGCGCCCTCGATGCCGGCCAGGATGGGGGCCATCTCCTCGGCGGCCCGCACCAGCGTTTGAATGTCGTCGCCGAAGATCTTGATTGCGACGTCGGACTTGATCCCGCTGATCAACTCGTTGACGCGAAGCGCGATCGGCTGCGAGAACGCAGGCCGAATGCCGGGAAAGGCCTTCAGCTCCTTCGCGATGCCTTCGACAAGCTCGTCCTTGGACTTCACGGCGGACCACTGGCCCTTCGGCTGGAGCGTGATGATGAAGTCCGTCTGCTCGGGTCCCATCGGATCCTCGGAGATCTCCGCCCGTCCGGTCTTGGAAACGATCGTGGCAATCTCGTCGGGAAATCGTTCGACCAGATGCTTCTCGATCTGCCGGCTCTGGCGCACGGATCCCTCCAGGCCCGCGGTGGGAAGTCGGACGAGGTTGATGGCGATGGCTCCCTCGTCCAGAGCGGGCAGAAACTCGGTCCCCAGTTGCGAGAACATGGAGATCCCGCCGACCAGCAGCGCGCCGGCGATCGCGACCGTAATCCACCGGCCCTTGACCGCCAACCGCAACACCGGCATCTGCACGGCGAGAAGCAGGCGCACCAGCGGATTCTCATCGAGGCTTCGCGAGGTCCGTTTCGAGAACGTCTCCGCCAGAACCGGCACGAGGGTCAAAGAGACGACGAGCGAGGAGAGCATCGCCAGGCAGATCGTCAACGCCAGGGGTTTGAACATCTTGCCTTCCAGCGACTGCAACGTAAAGAGCGGCACAAACACGATGACGATGATCACGATGGCGAACGCCACCGGCCGGGCCACTTCGCGCACGGCGTCGAGAGTGATCTCGGCCTTCGTCCGGCCGCTCTTCGTTTCATCCCCCATGTGCCGCGCGATGTTCTCCGTGACGATGATCGCGGCGTCGACCACCATGCCC
Source organism: uncultured Phycisphaerales bacterium (assembly GCA_937868145.1). Taxonomy (GTDB): domain Bacteria; phylum Planctomycetota; class Phycisphaerae; order Sedimentisphaerales; family Anaerobacaceae; genus PLanc-01. The sequence goes on along the minus strand of CALMMH010000400.1, from coordinate 5,725 downwards.
ACCGCAATGGCCAATCCGCCCAGGCTCATGAGGTTGGCGCTGAGGTCGGCCCAGTCCATGAAAATGAACGTCGCGGCGGCCGTCAGCGGCAGCGACAGCGCCACCGTCATCGCCGCCCGCAGATCCCACAGGAGCAGGAACAGAATCACGATGACGAAGACGCCGCCCTGCAACAGCGCATTGGACACGGTATGGATGCAGGCCTGGATCAGGTCCGTGCGGTCGTAAAACGGACGGATTTTCACCCCCGGCGGCAGCGATTTCTGGATCTCCGGAATCTCCTGCTTCACGCGGTCCACGACGAGTTTGGAGTTTTCGCCCTTGAGCATGATGGCCATGCCGACGACGGTTTCGCCGCGCCCGTCCCGGCCGACGCCGCCAAGCCGGGCCTGGGGACCGACCTGAACCCGGGCCAGGTCCCCCAGGTACACCGGCGAGCCGTTCTCGGCCTTGACCACGATCCGCCCGATGTCGTTGGCGTCCTTGAGCAGGCCCTGGGACACCACGTTGATCTGCTCGAAATCCTTGGCGATGAAGCCCACGCCGCTGTTGCGGTTGTTTTGCTCGACGGCCTCGATCACGTCCCGCAGCGAGACGCCGAACTTCAGCAGCAGGTCCGGATCGACCACGACGTGGAACTGCCGGACCAGACCGCCCATGCTGTTCACCTCGTTCAGGCCGGGCAGCCGCCGCAACTGCGGGCCGATCAGCCACTCCTGGATCGTCCGCAAACCCATCAGATCGACGCCGCCGGCGACGAGAGGCTCGGAGCACTTCGGACAGGCCCCCGCCTCCTGCGACCAGACCTCACCGTGCGAGGGACAGTAGTATCCCGATTCGACCGTGTACTGATAGATCTCGCCCAGGCCGGTCGAGATCGGCCCCAGTTCCGGCTCGACTCCCTCGGGCAGGTCCTCCCGCACCATCGCCAGCCGTTCGAAAACCAGTTGCCGGGCGAAGTAGGAGTCCACGCGATCCTCAAAGATCACGACCACCTGCGAGAGGCCGGACTGCGACAGCGACCGGACCTGCTGTACGCCGGGCAGGCCGGACATCTGGATCTCGATGGGGAATGTCACGAGCCGCTCGACCTCTTCCGGACTGAGGCCCTGCGACTCCGTCAGGACCATCACCTGAACGTTCGTGACGTCGGGAAACGCGTCGATGGGCAGCCGCAGCCACGTGACGCCGCCCAGCACCAGAATGAAGGCTCCCGCCAAGAGGACGAGAAACCGCTGTCGCAAAACGAATTGAAGCATTTGATCGAACATGTCGTATTCCTGCTCAAGCGACGCTCCCGTCCACGGAGCGTCAAGTCCCATGAGTCCCATCCGTCCTATCAGTCCCATTTCCTCAATGCGCGCACCCGGCGCCCATCTTCTCTTTGAGGATCTCGCTCTTGAACATGAAGGCCCCCCGCGAAGCGACGACGTCCCCGTCGCTCAGGCCTTGCAGCACCTCGACGAAGCCGTCCTGCGCCGACCCGACCGTCACATCCCGGCGGGCCCATAGCTCGTCGGTGAGCCTGGTGAAGACGAAGTGCCGCCCGGCGTCGGAGAGAACCGACGAAGCGGGCACTCGCACGACCGCCTGTTCGCCGCCGAGTCCGAGGACGACCCGGACGAACATGCCCGGTTTGAGCCGCCCGTCGGGGTTGTCCACGATCACGCGCACCTTCAGCATCCGCGTCTGACGGTCCACTTCGCTGCCGATCAGGTCGAGCGTCCCGTGGAACGCGGTCTGCGGAAACGCCCCCGCGTGGAGCTCGGCCTGCACCCCGGCGCCCGAGGCGATCCGCTCGTGCAGCACGGCCAGATCCGACTCGTACAAATCGCACCAGACCCACACGCGGGACAAATCCGCCACGCGGTACAGCATGTCGCGCGTCTCCACAAGTTGTCCCCGCACGACGTTCTGTTCGATCACCGTGCCGGCGATGGGCGACGTGATCGCAAGCTGTCCGAACGCGGCGTCGGAATCGGCCGAGACCAGCGACTCGATCCGCTCGCCGTTCCATCCGAACAGTTGCAGATGTTTGCGGGCGGCCGCGACCGACGCCTCCGCGGAGGCCAGTTCGCTGCGAGCGGTCAGGTAATCGGCCTGGCTGCTGATCTTGCTCTCGTGAAGCTGTTTCTCGCGATCGAACGTCCGACGGGCGAGGTCGAGCCGGGATCGAGCTTCGAGGAAGCTTGCCTGGGCCTGGCCGAATTCCGACGACTGCACGACCGCGACCACGTCGTCGGCCGCGACCTTCTCGCCCAGGTTCCGGCGGACCTCCTCCACGCGGCCGGCCCCCGCCGAAGCGATCTGGGCCACCCGCGTGAGGTCCAGTTGCACCTCTCCCGTCAGAGTAAGACGTTGGGTCGCCTGGGATTCCGTGCGGACGGACCAGGTCTCCACGAGCCCTTCCGCGGTCTGCGGCGAGATCTTCGCCACGCCCGCTTCGTAGCGGCACTCGTCGCAATCGATGATGGGCACGTTGTGCTCACACGAGGTCCGCCGCAATTCGTCCATGCTCATCGATTCCCCGGCTTCGTTTCCCCCCTCTTCCTGTCCGTGTTCCGTTTCTTCGCCGACTTCGTGCTCGCCAACGGCCGCCGCACGCACGCGGGGCTGCCACGTCAGGCCGAGCAGCACGACCGAAAGCCCGACGAACACAATCACCGACACTACCGCATGCATCAGCTTATTCTTCATGGGAATCCTCCTGGGAAGATGGGGTCAATGTGGAAACCGAGAGAGCCTCATTCGCCTCCGTCGACGGCGCGCCGATCAGCCGCTGGACCTCGGCGGAAGCTTTGTGATAGGCCTCGACCGCGTCGATGTAGCCGGCCTGGGTCTCGAACAGCGTTCGCTGCGTATCGAGCACGTAGAGATAGTCGAACTTGCCCTGCCGATAGCCGTCCTGCGCCGCGACGAAGGCCTGCTCGGCCTTGGGCAACACGTCGTTTCGCAGGATGGTCGCCTCCTCATAGGCCGAGGCCAGGGCCGCGGAGGCTTCCGACAGCGCCGCCAGGGTCCGCACCTGTGCGGCCTCCACCTGCCGATGGACTTTGCCCAATTCGGCCGTGGCTTCGCGAATGCCGCCCTGGTTGCGGTCGAACAGCGGGATCGGCACGCCCATGCCCAGGACGACCGCGGAATCGTCGGACTCCTCGAATCGCTGGACCCCGGCGCCGACCGTCACGTCGGGCACGGCGTTGGCCTTCTCCAAACGCAGCACCGCCCGCTGCCGTTGCTCCTGAGATTCCCACCGGGCGATGTCCGGGTTCGCGGCAATCGCGGCCGCGGAATCCTCGGGCACGGCCGGCGGCGAAACCTCATAGAGATCCCCCGTCGCGGCGTCGAACACGGCGGCTCTGCCACCCCAGACGGCCGCAAGGGCATGGCGTGCCGCGGCCAGGGCCTTTTCGCTTTTCTTCAGCTCGATCCGGCTCGTCGACAACGCGACCTCGGCCCGAAGCTCGTCGACCGGCGAATCCCGTCCCGCCTGCACCCGCTGAGCCGCCGCGGCGCGCGCCTGCTCCGACAGCTCGACTACCTGGCGAGCCAGCGCCACGCGATCCTGGGCGGCCTGCACGGCGACGAAAGCCTGCGCCGCATCGCGGATCGCGTCCAGCCGGGCGGCCTCGTAGTCCCACCGAGTCAGCTCCTTGTCGAACTGCGCCACGCGGGCTCGTTTCGTTCGTTTGCCGCCGAGCTCGATGGGCTGGCCGATCCGAACGGTCGTCTCGGCGCCGTCGAAACCGCTGCGATCTCCGGCGCCGCCGACGGATTCGATCTCGACCTCGAGCTCCGGATTAGGTAGCAACCCCGCCTGCAATGCGCGGGCATCCGCGGCGCGGAGCTCATAAGGGTAGATCGCAAGTTCCGGATTACCCGACACCGCCAGGACCAGGGCGTCCCGTAACGTGACGACGCCGGTCGGTTCGGCGAGAGTCTCGTTGACTTGGGTGCTCTGTACGTTCGCGGGTCTGTCCGGGGCCACGGCGGACCGAGTGTGAATGGAAGATTCGTCCGCCGCACGGCAGCCGGCAAATGCGCCGAGGGCCGCCAGCAAGAGTGCGTATGTCTTTCGATGCATGAAAAGGCTCCCACAATCTGCGGAGCGCTCACCCCCAGCGGGCGGGCGCGAGTGCACGACCTGCAGGTAGAGGGATGCCGCATCTCTCCTTCGCACAGGTCAATGGATCAGCGATTGCGGGAGATCACACTTGCAGAACGACGCAGCGCAAGAACGTGCCGCAGGAGGGAAGAAGCAGAGATGACGCCGAGGTTGCAATACCCGGCGTATCCGAGGTGTTTTGAACGTCAGTCCCCGGCTGGAAACCTACGATGGGGACCGGCGCCAATTCCAATTCGAGCCGGGCCCGGCGGGTGTCGCTGGTCCCGACGGAGACAGGGATGTCGACGCAAGGCCGGCAGTCCAACCGGCCGACGTGCGAATGGTCGTGGAGCTTGACGCCGCCCGGGCCGTATTCGTGTACGTGGGAGCCGTCCGCACAATGATCGTGCCCAGCCAACTCGATCGCCACGTGCCCGTCGCCGCCGAGGCAGAGCACCGCCGTCTGCGGCAGATTCATCGCCGCCAGCGCCAACAACAGAAACAGAGCTCTACGATTCACACTTCGCACGACGGTCAAGCATCCTTCGACATCAAAACGCTCCAGCCCTTGGCGCGGTCGGGACGGATCCGCGACCCGCCAGAACATTATATGCTATCACATCAGATAAGTTCACGTCAAATCCGTCGGAGTTCGCGGTCGCAACCCGGCGTCGGCGATTCTCAGAAGGCGAAAATGACGCCGGCCTGGAGCAGGACCTGCCAGAGGCCGTCGCTGTCGAGCTCGATGGTGAGCGAGCCGGACTCGCTCTCGATGGACGTGTCGTCGCCGAAGAACGTGAACAGGCCGCGGGCGCCCAGGTACAGGCCGAAGTTCTCCGTGGGGAAGAACCGCACGCCGCCGCCGATGCCGGCCGAGAACCGCGTGATCGAGTCGGAGCCGGAGGCGTCGGGGGATAGGTGCGTGGCGCCGACCGTGGCGACGACGAACGGCTGCCACGGCCCGTCAACGATGATGTACGTCCCGCCGATGTGGTAGTAATCGATGTCGAGATCGAAGAGCGTTTCGTCGGCGAACAACCCGTCCTTGGCGTCGACCTCGGTCTCCTGCCGGCCGAAGAACAACTCCAGTTGCGTCATCTCGCCCACGCGGAGGTCGACCATCCCGCCGTAAGCCCCGGCGTCGTCGACGTCGTAGTCCTGACCGGTGTCGGAGTCCTCGAACCCGCCGCTGAAACAGTAACCGTAGAACGGCGTGAACTCAATCGCCTTCAAGTCCTGGGCCCTGGCCGCCGTCGCCATCCCGACCGCCGCACACGCAACCAACACGATCCATCGTCCGCTCATACTCCCCCTTTCGCCCAACGTCTCTTCTCGTCTTTCATCACGGCATCGCCCCGACCGGCAAACCGTCGTCCTGAAGCCGGCGCGCCGGGCTTTCCGCCGTCAATCGGTAATCCCTCGCCTTCGCGTCGACAAACCCCGGCTCGGCGACGATCGAATGCGCGTCGAGTCCCTTCTCCCGCCGGAACGCGTCGAACTGATCGGCCCCGACGGCCGTCTGCCCCCACAGCCACACCGACCCCGCTGGCTGGTACAAACAGTTGTGGTCCATCGTCAGGCCGCTCGTCCAGTCGCGGCCGTGCAGCCCCAGCAGGCCGT
>CALMMH010000399.1 GCA_937868145.1 uncultured Phycisphaerales bacterium | reverse complement strand
CGAATTCCGCCTCCTCGGCTGCAACAAGTTGCACGAGATGTGTATGGCCGCGCCCGCCGCAGTTCGCGGAAGTCTGTTCATCCGCACCTTATCCAAGCTCTACTGCATCCGCGAGTAGTACACTGACCGCCCTACTCTGGTGAGCCGGGTGCCACGGCCGAACTTGTTCGGCTGTGTTCCTGGGACGGGTACAACCAGTCGAGAGAGAGAGCACAGTCAAACAAAGTCTGACCGTGACACCCGGCTCCTCGCCGGGCGGACATGACGCAGATTCCGACGCTTCGCGTCGGGAGTTTGACGCGTTGCGGTGATGCGTGAACGAGACGTTCACTTGCGGGGGCGGACGCAGCACAGGGGCGTGCAACGCCCCTTCCATACTGGTGGCCCCAAAGCGGTGAATTCGCCTTGCACGCCCGCTTCGGGCGTGTTCTCTCCGCCACCGATGCAGATGCCCCCCCGTAATTCTTTGAAGAATCGATCTTCAGGTGGGTAGGTGGAGCTGACGATGCAGCACCCGCGTTCGGAGGCGAGGCTCGGCGCAATCACCTTATTGGGATGTCGCTGCCGAAGATGATCAGAACCAGGACGACGTCCATGAGGGCCAGCAGGGCGGTGAATACATAGGGCGAGACGCTCAGGAACACACAAGTGAGCACTATGGCCGCGAAGATCAAGAGGCAGACGAGAATGCCCCTGATTTCGAGGTTCTCACGTCCCAACCACAGCAGTAGTGCGAAGATGACTAATGGCAGTAGCATCTGGCAAGGCTTTCTCTTCTCAACGCGCGTTTTCCCTTTTGCAGAGCGCGTCTTCCGTCCACAAGTCCGCGGATGACTCCCGCACGGGCCGCCATAGGATAGACGCGTATGAACCGGGAACCCTCATGAATTCTAGCCTGGAACGGAGGATTCAGATGAGGGCGTTGGTCGGCGGATTCGCGAGATTACCCATTCTGTTGTCGAGCGTCCGGAAAAAACATCGAAGAGAAACGGGGTGACTTGCCGATAAGAAATTGGGTACCATGGTCAAGAGCGGGGTTTTGTTGGTTTTTGAGCTTGACATGGTGTAGGGCCCGGGTTAAGGTAGGGTGATAAGGCAAACTGCGTGGGCCTTCTGTCAAATGGAGTTGGCGAAAAAGGAAGGGTAAGGATGAAGGATCTATTTACCACCGGCGAAGCCGCAGAGATTTGTCGAGTCAGTCAGCAGACGATCATTCGTTGTTTCGACTCGGGCCGGCTCAGGGGCTTCCGAGTGCCGGGCTCGAAGTTCCGTCGCATTCCCCGCGCGAATCTGATCAAGTTCATGAGGGACAACAGCATCCCTCTGGACAATCTGGATTCCGGGCGGAAGAAAGTGCTGATCGTCGACGACGATGCCGAGATCGTGGAGCTGATCTCGGACATTCTGACGCGCGACGGTCGCTACGACATCCGCACGGCGTCGAGCGGGTATGAGGCGGGAATGGTGACTCAGATGTTCCGGCCGGACCTGATTCTGCTGGACTACATGTTGCCGGACGTCAACGGCAACGTCGTATGCCAGACGATTCGGAACAATCCGGAGTTCGAGAACACGCGGATCATCATCGTCAGCGGCGTCATCAAACAGGAAGAGATCGACCAGCTCCTCAAATCGGGCGCCGAGTCGTTCATTCGCAAGCCGTTCGACATCTCGGAGCTGACCGACAAGGTGAATTCCGCCTTGCAGTTGGTCGCCTGAGAGCGCTGCTGGGATGGCTCGAGAGCGTGGCGCCGCGGTTGCGGCGATGGGTTTCGTATTGGGGCCGGAGAGAGGGTGAACGACGCCAACGATGGCGGGTGGAGGCCTTCGCTCCGTGATAGCATAGGGTAGCCGCATGGCGAAAAGGTACATCGATGCGACGGCCTCCCGCAAGGTGGAGTTGGCCGTCAATGAGTTGGGCTCGCTTTCGGTCCCACCCTGTGTCGCCGTGCAGTACCTCTCGAAACTGGTCCAGGCCCGCTCGAACTCCCAGGCCCGGTCCGCCGCAGCGGCAGGCTCCTTTTCCCCGGCTTCCGTGGCCGACATTCTCGAATGCGAACCCGCCTGCGCCGCCGCGATTCTCTCGCTGGCTCAGCGTCAGGCGGCCGGCCCGGTCCGTCAGCGGCATTCGGTTCGGCTGGTCCTTGACCGTCTGGATGGCAACGACGTTCGCGACGCTCTCCTGCGGACGAAAGTCACCGCGGGCTTCGAGATCGAATTTGCCGACCAGCAGTTTGTTTCGCCCAGCCGCAAGGATCTGATCCTGCACAGTCTGGCCGTGGCTTGCTGTTCCCGTCGGATCGCCGAGGCCGCCGGCATCGACCCGCATCTTGCGTGGTCTGCCGGCCTGCTGCACGACATGGGCAAATTCGCCCTCCAGGATGTAATGCCCAAGAGCCTGGCTGCCATCGCCCGCGAGGCGGAGGCCGCCGGCGCTTCTCTTTATACGGTTGAACACAACCATCTTGGCACCAATCACACGCTCCTCGGCAAGCAGCTTGCCCAGCGTTGGCGGCTGCCGGAGCCGATCCTGCTGGCGATCTGGCTGCACCATCGCGACGTCTCGGCCCTTCAGGCTGTGCCGGAGGCCCGCATTGCGTTGTTCGTCAAGGCCGCCGATCACATCGTTCGCCAAGCCGGCATCGGCCAGTCGGGCAGCTTCGAGGCTCCGGCCGCGATCCGCCAGATCGCCGATACCCTCGACGTCCCGGCCAAAACCCTTCAGCAGATCCATGACGAACTGCCGCAGGAGGTCAAACGCAAGTCCGAGGCCCTGGGTCTTGAGATCCCTCGCGCTACGGCCCGCTATTGCGATCTGATCCAGGCCGTCGCGGCCGATCTCGCCCAGCGTCACACGAAACTCTCCACCGAAGGCCGATCCCTCCAGATCGCCTCCGGCTACCTGGCCTTCGCCCAGGAGTTCCTGCACGAGCAGAGCTCCAGCGTGGCCACAGTCGATATGGCGGAGGATTTCGCCCGTCGATGGCAACGGTTCTT